>JACRMQ010000004.1 GCA_016214905.1 Ignavibacteriales bacterium
TACATTCACACAGGGTGATATAGATGCGTTAGCGGCATCATTCAGCGCCGCGTTCAATGATGGAACATTGGATAACGTAATAAATCAATCATGTGCAATCACATTAACGGTGAACACAAACGGAGCCCGATCGGTAAATGGAACTCTATTCCCGGTTGTAAACACAGTTCATGTAGCCGGAAGTGCGTTGCCGTTGCAATGGCCAGGTGGCAGCTGGCCCGATGCAGACAGCAACCGTGTGATAAAGTTATATGACGATGGAACAAATGGCGATGCGACCTCTGGGGATAAGATATTCTCAGGAGTAATAACATTCGCACCATATACTCCATTGAATGTATTATATAAATACGGTATCAACTGGGGCGATCTTGCAAACAACGATGGTATAAATGATAACGAAGCAGGATTTGCCGTTAACCATACTCTACAGATGACTAAATATCTATCATCTGCCACTGTTGTAGATACATTCGGTACTATGAAAGTATCAACAATAACGGATCCGGTTGGTGTGAAAGAAATCGCTATTATGCCAACAAAGTATGAACTTCAACAAAATTATCCGAATCCATTTAACCCGATAACAACGATCACTTATGCAATTCTAAAAGAATCGTTCGTTACGTTGAAGGTTTATAATGTACTCGGTGTTGAAGTTGCGACTCTTGTAAGTGAGAAGCAAAATGCCGGTACATTCACAGCTACATTTGATGCAAACGGTTTCTCAAGCGGTATGTATTTCTACAAAATTACCGCCGGTGATTTCGTAAGCACAAAAAAGATGATATTAGTTAAGTAATAAAAAGATATGTTATGAAGGCGTCCGCCGGCATCGAATTGCATGGCGGCGCCTTTTTTATTTTTCAAATTAATTATGAAAATAATATCCCTTTGTCTTTTTATTTTGCTTCTATTCACTTCGTGTTCTGCTCAACGAGAGACCAGGAGTGATTTCGTCCCCGATTGGGCAAAAGAAGCAATCTATTATCAAATCTTTCCCGAACGGTTTGCCAACGGTGATTCGACAAACGATCCACCAAACATTGAGAAATGGGATGGGATACCCAAAGGGAATAATTATTTCGGCGGAGATATTCAGGGAATTATCGATCACCTTGATTATTTAAAAGATTTAGGTATTAATGCACTTTACCTGAATCCAATATTTGAATCGAATACCAATCATAAATATCATACAATAGATTATTTCAAAATAGATCCGCACTTCGGAGACGAGAAAACATTTAAAACGCTAATCGATGAATCGCATAAGCGGGGGATCCGAGTGATTATCGATGGGGTGTTCAATCATACCGGCACAGAATTTTTTGCATTTAAAGATATTATAAAGAATGAAAAGAATTCTGAATATCTAAAATGGTACAATGTCCACGACTTTCCTATCAAACTTCCACCTGAAAAACCGAATTACGAAGCATGGTGGGGAATGGGGGAATTGCCGAAATTAATGGCAGATAATCCCGATGTTAGAAAATATCTTTTTGAAGCAACGCGTTATTGGATGAAATTGGGACTTGATGGATGGAGGTTGGATGTACCAAATGAAATGTCGCACGACTTTTGGATTGAATGGAGAAAAATTGTTAAAGAAGAAAATCCCGACGCGCTCATAATCGGCGAGATTTGGGATGATGCATCTCCATGGTTAAAAGGAGATCAATTTGACGCGGTCATGAATTATAGGTTTCGCGGTGCTTGTGTAGGTTTTATCGCTCTTGAAAATCGAAACGCGTTTCAATTTGATTCGATACTTACAACTGTCAATCAAGAATATCCCAGAGAAGTCAGTTACGCCCTTCAGAATCTTATCGGCAGCCATGATACCGAACGTTTTCTTATGTTATGCGAGAATGATACGGCGAAATTAAAACTCGCGATAGTCGCGCAATTGATGTATTTAGGTGCGCCGATGATATATTACGGTGATGAGATCGGAACATCCGGTGGCAAAGATCCCGATTGCAGAAAGACGATGAGATGGGACAATTCTACCTGGAATTTCAATCTGCTTAATTGGTATCAAACCCATATAAAAATAAGAACGGAACATAAAATCTTCAGTCGCGGAACAGTCCGTTTTATTATGGCAGATACTTTAAAAAATATCGCGGCATTCGTGCGTGAATATGAAAATTCTGTCGCGGTCGTTATATTGAATATGAGTAAGGATAAAAATGAGATTAACTATTCAATATTACCCGAAGGGATTAACGAGTGGTTGAATCTATATGATGATACTACCTTAAGGATTGATAACGGAAATGATAAACTTTTTGATATCCAGGCTAAATCGAGTCTTATATTATTGGGAAAAAAGGATTAAATAAAAACAATGAAGATGAAGATTTTGATACTTGTCCTCTTTTGCACCATATACTCTCAAGCGGCTGATAGTGTTGATGTAGTATTTCGATATAATTTTGCAAAAGATACTATCCCCACTGTTCCTGGAACTTTTAATAGCTGGAATAATAGCGCGTGGCCCATGACAAAATCAGGAGGCGATCTCTGGATTCGTACAGCCCGGCTCGCAATTGGAACATATCAATATAAATTCTATACCAAGACCACTATTTGGCCCAACGATCCTTTGAATCATCATATTTATCCCACTGCAGATCAAAATTCGATTTTATATGTTAAAGATCCAACAATTTATCATTTTCTTCCTAACCAACGGAATCCAATAGTAAATACATCCCTTCCAACAATTTCAGCTTACATATTACCAAAGGTTGGAACTGTTCTTGATACTTCAACTATAAGTTTACAAATCGACGGCACTCTTTTTTCCGGAATCGGAAGCAGTTATAATTTTATCACAAACCAGTTCGTATTCACCCCGCCGGAACCTCTTTTGAATGGTAATCATACGGTGATATTAAATGCAGGTATGAATGCCGATACTGTTCAATTCTCTTCACGCGGTGGATTTGTCCAGTTGTTAAATCAATTTCCATTCGAAACGTGGAAATCAAACTGGCAGTTAAACGGTGTTATTGATGATAGTTCCGTATCATCTCTGTGGATTGTCCGGAACCACACAGATTCGTTCATCGTATCGGCATCGAATAAATCATTCAGTTATTCCGCACCCCTCATTGAGGGTCTGAATTCTTTCATAGCTTATGCTGATTCGTCAGGTTATATAAAAACTTCATCTCCGGTTTCGTTTACACGAAAAATGAACCATGCACCCAATGCGGTAATTACTCTTTATCTTTCCGGAAGTAATATTAATTTATCTGCTTCAGCGAGCACAGACCCGGATACCGGCCAGACTGATCTTTTAAATTTTCATTGGATAGAAGATATTACAAATCCACAATCGATATCGGGAGTAAACAATTCAAACCAAGAATTAATCATCGGTCCAAAACCAATAATTCCGGGCGAGTATCATTTTCAACTCGTGTCATCAGACCCTCAGGGGAATAAAGACACGACAAGAAATTATTTTATTCTGGAGAAAAACGGAACATTCACTTTCCCCGGATACACGAGTAATCCGCGATGGGCGCAAGAAGCAAGAGTCTATTTTCTTTTTCCAAAATCATTCACATCAACGGGGACTTTGAACGCCGCGAGATTGCGGCTTCAATATATAAAAGACTTGGGATTCAATGTCATCTGGCTGATGCCCGTAATGAAAAATGCTTATCCGATAGATAACGGTGTCGGTCCGGGATACAATATCATAGACTTTTATAATGTCGCTCCTGAATATGGTACAAACCAGGACATGAAAGATTTTGTAAACAATGCCCATGATCTTGGCATCAAAGTCATACTTGACGTTACTCCGAATCATACAAGCCGGTTTCATCCATGGTCGCTCGATGCTCATACATACAAACAAAATTCTATTTACTGGAATTGGTACGAGCACAATAAAATTACCGCCAATCCAAATGGTTTGGGTGATTGTTTAGATGCGGACAATTTCAATTATTATTGCGGCTTCAGCGATCAGCTTCTTAATTATAACTGGTTGGATGATGACGCACGAGCCGAGATGATTAACGTTTATAAATATTGGATCAAGGAATTCGGTCTCGATGGTTACCGCTTCGATGTTTATTGGGGACCGCATCGAAGGTACACCGAACGCTACATGGGACAACCTGTGCGCAAGGCGTTGAAGCATATCAAACCTGATATCTTATTACTCGCGGAAGATGATGGAACAGGATCCGGTACCGAAACCATTTATGCCGATTATGCATTTATTGATGTGCGAGGTGGGGTTGATGCTTCTTATGATTTTAAATTATACAGGAATGCAATTGTGAATTTTGGGTTTAGTCCAACTGCAATAACAAATCTGCACAACGAAATTTATAACTCTGGATTTTACCCCGGCGAAAATGCGTTATATATGCGATTCATGGAATCTCAAGACGAAGATAGAATATTTTACACCGATCCAAACCCGTCGACTTATTATAACGCTCATCCATCAACTGCATTTAAGAGAACCATGCCGGTGGCGAGTGTAATTTTCACCTCACCCGGTTTTCCGATGTTGTGGAATGGGCAGGAGGTCGGATGGGGATATGGAATAACAGGATCCAAACTCGCCCGAAATAGATCGGTTATAAATTGGGATTTTCAAGGGAAAACATTATTAACACCACATTACCAAAAGTTAGCAAATATAAGAGGGCAGTTCCCTGCGTTTACACAGCATAAACGGGATACCAACCATGATTTTTCAGTGAATGCATCCGATTCGTCCGATTTTATACGGGTTTCTTCAACGAACGACAGCGTCTATGCTTTTTCACGCCCGTATCAAAACCAAAATGGTTTAACTGTTGTAAATATTAAATCATCAACTCAAACAACGATTATAGATCTTACAACTCAATATACTTTGAAATTCTCCGCAGGTATCCAGCCGGGAGAAGCGTATTATTTAAACGATCTTTACTCTAATACACGTGAAGCAATTCTCGGATCAGCACTTGATTCGGTTGCTGTTACATTGCCGCCTTACGGGACAGCGATATACACTGTTTCCTTAACGCCGGATTCGGTAATAATCGAAAATCCGATTGTGAGTGTAAATGAACCGCTTGTTATACCTGAAGAATCCGCTTTATATCAAAATTATCCGAATCCATTTAATCCCGTTACTAATTTTCGATTCTCAATCGCTAACTCTCAATTGGTAATTCTAAAAGTATACGACGTCCTTGGGCGCGAAGTGGAAACGCTCGTCAGCGATGTAATGCAACAGGGAACTTATACGGTACAATGGAATGCATCAAATCAGCCAAGCGGAGTCTATTTCTATAGACTGAAAACCGGGAATTTTACAGACACTAAGAAACTTCTGCTTGTCAGGTAATCTGAATATTATGAAAAAATATTTACTGCAGATATTCCATTACTCCATTTTGATTATTGTTTTGTTTTTCAATTCATGCACAATGAAAAATGAACCGAACCGGATAGTCATATGGCATCAGATGCGCGTTGATGAAAGAGTTATACTCGAAGAGCAGATGAAGAAATATATGCAGTCTCATCCCGGTGTGAAGATCGAAGCAATATATAAAGAAACGGAAGAATTGCGTTCGGGATTTATTATTGCTGCAATTGCCGGACAAGGTCCCGATTTAATTCACGGACCTTCAGATCAAGTGGGACCATTTCAGGTTATGGACATCATAAAACCGATGGATGATATTTTTTCGAAATCATATCTCGATTCGTTCAATCCAAAAGCACTTACATATTATAAGGGAAACTTGTATCAAATAGCCGATAAGCTTGGCAACCATCTGACATTAGTGTATAATAAAAAACTGCTTACCAATCCTCCCCAAACAGATCAGGAAATGATCGAGATCGGCAGGAAGTTAACAGTTGATAAAGATGACGACGGCAAGACAGATCAGTATGGATTAGTTTGGAATTATACTGAACCGTTTTTCTTCATTCCGTTTATGACAGGATTCGGAGGATGGATAATGGATGAGGATGGAATGCCAACACTCGATAATCGCGGAGTGATTGGCGGATTAATTTTCATAAAAGAATTGCGCGATAAATACAAAATTATTCCAAAAGAAGCCGACTACAATATTGCGGATGCTTTGTTCAAGGATGGGAAAGCCGCAATGATAATCAACGGCGATTGGTCGTGGGCAGGTTACAAGAAGGCGGGTATTGATATCGGGATTGCACCGTTACCCCGGATTGTGAAAACTGGTTTATGGTGTGCGCCAATGGTATCGCCGAAAGGATTTTCGATAAATAAAAATGTACCTAAAGAAAAAATCGACCTTATTTTAGATATTCTGAAATATTTGTTAAATTCTGAAAACCAATTGCAAACAGCGAAACTTTTAAATACAATGCCGGCCTTATCAGCGTTGTACGAAGATCCGTTTATAAAAAATAATGAGATATTGAAAAATTCCCAGATTCAGATCGACCGCGGCAGACCAATGCCGGTGGTACCGGAACTCCGAGCTATATGGGATGCAATGCGTCCGAGTTATCAAGCTGTACTCGGTGGTGTTAAGACACCGGAACAAGCGGCAAAAGATATGCAAAGTTTAGCACTCAGAAAGATTGCTGAGATGAATGAATAGCTCACTGAGAACTCTTCTTAAGAACTATGAATCGCTTTTATAAAAATATTTTTATCTTTGTTTTTGTTGCTCCTGCCTTTTTAGTTTTGATTGGAGTTGTATTCTATCCGTTCATTTATAATTTGGTGATTTCATTCTCTAACATGAACCTCCGGCATATTCAAGACTGGCAGATTATCGGTATGAAGCAATATGCCAAAGTTTTTACTGAACCAACAGAACCGAATTTCTATGCGGTATTTCTGAAGACAATCATCTGGACATCTGTAAATGTTATCTTCCATGTGGTGCTTGGTGTATTTCTTGCCTTACTCTTGAATCAAAAAATAAAAGGTAAAGGAATATATCGCACACTCCTTATTCTTCCATGGGCAATACCGCAATACATTGTCGCCCTGACTTGGAGAGGGATGTTTAATTACGAGTATGGTTCAATCAATATCGTTCTGACGAAGTATCTTCATCTTCCGGCAGTAGAGTGGTTGAAAAATCCGACCGAGGCATTTCTGGCTTGCATTCTCACAAATATCTGGCTTGGGTTTCCGTTTATGATGGTGGTTGCTCTTGGTGCGCTACAAAGTATTCCGCATGAATTATACGAAGCGGCAGATATTGACGGTGCAACATGGTATCATAAATTAAAGAATATCACTTTGCCATTAATTAAACCGGTCATGATTCCCGCAATTACGCTTGGAATAGTTTGGACGTTCAACAGTCTTAATATTGTTTGGCTTGTAAGTAACGGCGGCGAACCATCGGATAGCACCCATATACTTGTTTCATTCGTTTATAAAGCGGCTTTTAATTTATATCGGTATGGATATGCAGCGGCGTTGTCGATTATTATTTTCTTTATTTTACTGATATTCAGTCTATCTTTCATGAAGAAAACAAAAGCTACGGAAGCAGCGTATTAATTCGATCTTAGATATGAATTATAAGTTATAAGTTATGAGTTATGAGATGTTGGCAGAGAGCATAAAATTAGATAACAGGAACAAATGACCACTGATATATGAAGTCATCAAAATATAAGAGCAAGATTATTCGGATTCTAACACACTTAGTGTTAGTTATTTTTACTTTGATCGCTATCTATCCGGTTCTTCAGGTGGTTACGATCTCGCTTCGACCTGCAGACAAGCTGCTATCGACTTCGCTTGAGATAATTCCGCAAAATGCGACATTGAAATCTTACGTTGCATTATTCACAGATCAACCTTTTTTGTTGTGGGTTCGAAACAGTGCGCTTATTTCTTTAACGGTTACACTGACGGGTGTCGCATTGGCATCGATGTCGGGTTATGTATTCTCCCGTTTCAACTTCATCGGAAAGAAAATCGGATTGTTGAGTTTACTTGTAACTCAAATGTTTCCGGCTACTATGTTGTTATTGCCATTGTATTTAATGCTGATATATTTAGGATTGATAAATTCTTATTTAGGAATTATTATCACTTACTCGGCAACGGCATTACCTTTTTGCATCTGGACTATGAAAGGATACTACGACACGATACCCATCAGCTTGGAAGAAGCGGCGCGAATCGATGGGTGTAATCAATTTCAGGCATTTTATAAAGTAATATTACCGTTGGCTTCACCAGCTCTGGTCATCACCGGATTATTTTCATTTATGTCCGCTTGGTCTGAATACATAGTAGCAGCTCAGATACTTCAGGATACTCAATTGTGGACGTTACCGTTGGGTTTGAAATCGTTCGAGGCGAACATGTCTACCGAGTGGGGAATGTATGGCGCAGCATCTTTAATTGTTATGGTGCCTGTAGTTCTCCTTTTTATAATTCTGAGCAAATGGTTGGTATCGGGATTAACTTTAGGGAGTGTTAAAGGATAAACGTATGGAACAAACGAAGTATTTAAAAAATATCAGGGAGAAATTATATCAAAATTTTTTAAAGCATAAGGGTAAGGGAAGCCGATATGCCGTGCCTAATTTGTGGATCCCGGATAAACAGAATCTCACAAAACCTCAACCGATAAAGATGAATCCGCCGACATTTTATCTTAACACATTGGATTATATTCTTTCACAAAAGTATATTCCAACGGTAAAAAATCATGGCGGTAAATGGAGTATCGATTCTGTTATTTACAATATATTCGTGAGAACCACCTGCGCATTCGATCACAACCAAAATGGTAAATTAGATCTTCCCATAAATCAAGACGGCTGGCGGGAAACAGGCACTTTACTTAAAGCCACTATGATGATTCCGTATATAAAATCGTTGGGAGCCAATACAATTCATCTGCTACCTATCACTTCAATCGGGTCTGACGGGAATAAGGGAAATCTCGGATCGCCTTACGCTATCAAGAATCCTTATAAATTGGACGAACTGTTGCACGAACCGAATGCCGGACTTAATGTTGAAGAAGAATTCAAGCTGTTCGTCAACGCCGCCCATCATTTTGGAATAAGAGTGGTGGTGGAATTTGTTTTCCGTACGTCATCGAAAGACAGTGATTGGATCAGAGATCATCCGGAATGGTATTATTGGATAAAAGATAAGGTTAAAGACAGAAAACCGCATCATCACGATGAAACAAAATTCGGGAATCCTATCTTTACGGAAGAAGAGTTAAAAAAAATAATTTCCGCGGTTGAAAGCGGAAAGTACAGTGAATCAATTCCCCCGCATCAGATTTACCGGGATATGTTTACAAATCCGCCGAGGCAGGAAAAAATTGCGATGGAAGAGGGACGATTAATTGGCAAGCTTAATGATGGCACACGCGTTAGAGTTCCGGGCGCTTTCGCAGATTGGCCCCCCCACGATACACAGCCGCCCTGGGGAGATGTTACCTATTTGAAAATGTACGATCATCCTGATTTTAACTACATCGCTTATAACACGATTCGAATGTACGATACCAAATTGGCGTCGGCAGAAAATATTAATAAAGAATTGTGGGAAAAGATAGCGGCGGTTATTCCTTACTATCAACATACATTCGGCATCGATGGAGTTATGATCGATATGGGGCATGCCTTACCGATGGATTTGAAGCATGATATGATCAGACGCGCGCGGGAGATCGATCCCGATTTTGCGTTCTGGGATGAGAATTTTTCCGTCGAAGAACAAAGTGTGAAGGAAGGATACAATGCCGTAATAGGATATCAATGGAGCGATCAACATCACCGCGATAAATTTAAAAATATGCTTCGAAGATTTTCATCTGAAGGATTTGCATTGCCTTTTTTTGCCACACCTGAAAGTCATAACACTCCCCGAGCCGCCTCGCGTGAAGGAGAAGTTGCATATTCCAGATACGCGTGGGCGATCAGTAATTTTATACCTGCAATTCCGTTCATTCATTCCGGTTTTGAACTCGGTGAGACTGTTCCCATCAATACGGGTCTCGACTTCAAGAAAGAAGAATTAAAAAAGTATCCATCCGAGCAACTACCTTTATTCAGCGAGTATTGCTATAACTGGGCTAATGAAAATCAAATGGTCGATTGGATTCAAAAAATATCTCTGGTCAGGAAAAAATATCACGCAATGATTGCAGACCACTCACCCCGGTCATTTATCTGGATGGAAACTAAATCGAAATATCTGATCGCTTTTATCAGGAAATCGATAGAGATAAAGCATCAACTCTTGATCATAGCGAATTCGAATATGAAGGATAAAATTGATATAGACTTGAGTGTTGATACAACAAAAAAGGCACTCGACGATTTACTGTCTGGTAAAACATTTACTATCGAAAAAAGTGTGCTGATCGGCAAGATGAACCCGGGACAGGTTAGCGTTCTGCTAATATGAATAAACGCAATAACCTCCGCCGAAGGCGGATAATACTCCATTAATCCATTCCTCCATAAAGAATGTGCGGCAGATTCACAATAACAACGGATCGGGTTGAGATCATACTCGACAAATTCAAAGCCGAATTGGCGCCCGGTTTTGGCGGATACAAACCACGTTACAATGCGGCTCCGGGACAATCTGTTCCTGTTATCGTCACGAAAGATGGAAAAAGATTTTTAACAAATATGTTCTGGGGATTTGTACCGCCGTGGGGAGAAAAGAGCGATGGCTCTACAGTGTCTCAAGCGAATATTCGGGACGACACAATAGAGCGGAATAAATTTTTCAAAGAAAGAATACTTACCAACCGCTGTGTATTTGTGGCTGATGGATTTTATGAATGGAAAAAACCTGAAGGATACGAGAATTTGGTTAGAGGTAAAAAATTACCGAAGGGTGTACGAAAAATTCCTTACAGAATAATTTTGAAAAATAAAGAGATATTCGCTCTTGCCGGTTTGTGGCGTTCCATCGATATTGATGAAAAGAAAATTGTAACCGCTGGGATCATAACTACGAATCCGAACGAGTTAATGAAGCCGATTCATGACAGGATGCCTGTGATTTTGGAAGAGGAAAAATTAATATCATGGCTCAATCCTGAAGTAAGATCATTCAATGAACTTTCCAAACAGCTCGAACCTTATCCGAAAGATGAGATGGATGCGTATGTTGTTTCAAATGTAGTGAATAATAGCCGGGATGATTCGCCTGAGTGCATTGAGCGGTTAAAATAATAGCATTCGGTCTCTTACAGATTCGGAGTGCTCAAACCTCCGGCACCTCAAAGCAACTCACCAAACAATTTAATAAAACAACTCTTGTCTTTTTTCATTCCAAAAAATTAGCTATCTTTATTTCATGCAACCAGTAATAATAATTCATCATCATGAGATCACTCTCAAAGGCAACAACCGCAAGTGGTTTGAACAGCAATTACTGAAGAATGTCCGTACCGTTCTTGGTGAGTTGGTACCGCACAGCGCTATAACGGGTGGTTACGGCAGATTCGTGATTAAACTTCAAGAAGTATCGAACAACCAACTGATTATTGAACGGTTGAAATATGTTTTCGGTCTTTCTAATATTTGCATCGGTGTAAAAGTGGAACAGGATAGTGATGCTATCATGAATGCCTCGATTGGATTACTGGCGGATGAGAAATTTAAAACCATCAGAGTTACCACGCGGCGGGCAGATAAGAATTTCCCAATCGGTTCTATGGAAATGAATGCGAGGGTGGGGGCGGCGATTTGTGAAAAATTCAATGTCCGTGCTAACCTAACCGAGCCGGATGAGACTATATTCATTGAAATTGCAAACAAGGTCGCGTACGTTTATCGTGCAAAAGTCCAGGGTGCAGGCGGGTTGCCCTCAAGCATAAGCGGAAAAGTTGTCTCACTCATCTCGGCAGGTTTCGATTCACCCGTGGCATCTTGGATGATGATGAAGCGCGGTGCGACAATAGTCTTCGTCCACTTTCACAGTATGCCTTATACAAGTCAGAACTCAATCGATCAGGTAAAACAGATTGTTGAAACTCTGACGAAATATCAGTTCAAATCGAAACTCTATCTGGTACCATTCGCCGAAGTTCAAAACGAGATCGTTCTTAAAACCCCAATGCCGTTGCGTGTTATACTGTATCGTAGATTGATGATACGAATTGCAGAAGCAATCGCGACGAAAGAGAAAGCAGAAGCATTAGTTACGGGTGAAGCGGTTGGTCAGGTTGCATCACAGACATTAAGGAATATCCGAAATATTGATAATGCCGCTGCATTACCTATTCTTCGTCCGATCTCCGGGAATGACAAAGAGGAGACGATGGTTATCGCAAGAAAAATCGGCACCTATGATATTTCGAAGGAGCCGTATGATGATTGTTGTTCGTTCTTGGCACCGAGGAAACCTGAGATCTGGTCCAATATCCATGAAATAGAAGCGGCAGAAGCGAACTTAGATATGCAAGCACTTATGAATTTAGCGCTTGAGAAACAGACAATCGAGCAGTTCTTTTATCCTAATTAAGATTAGGTTGATTTTCCAGTAAGAGTTTTGTATAATCGAATATTCAGTAAACAACAGTCACGCTGAGCTTGTCGAAGCGTGATAATTTATGAAAGTGCATGGTTCGATCCCTCACTAAACTCGGGATAATCTAACTCACCATGACTTTTCAGTTATTATTTCAGATATCTATTATTATTTACGGAGTAAATTATGTCAACAAAAATAACAGTGAAAGATCACGGAAGCATTCAGGTAGAAGGGGAATTCGAAGTGTACGACTTGAAGGGGAAGAAATTCGATTTGACGGGGAAAAAAGCGATTTATCTTTGTCGGTGCGGACATAGTAAGAATAATCCTTTTTGCGACGGCAGTCATAAAGCTGCGAATTTTAATTCAGAAATTAATGCAAAATAACCGGGGTGATATTATGTATCAACGAATTATTAAATCTATTATTATCACATCTTGTTTGATGATCGGGATAACTAAAATATCTTTTGCTCAATTTGAAGGAGCGATAGATATGAAGGTAACGGTGATGGAAGATGGGAAACCGCAGGTGATGGAATATTCAATGATGATGAAAAAAGATCTCGTCGCTTCACAGATTAAATCTGTTGGTGGCGGTGAAGGAGGAGGGAAATTCATATTTAGGGGTGATAAAAAACTGCTCTGGATTGTGAACGATGCCGAGAAAAACTATTTAGAAATATCGTTGAACGACGCGGATAATAAGAAAACGAACGATCTCGAGAGTAAAAATAAACCGAAGGTAACCAAAACCGGGAAGACTGAAAAACTGCTCGGTTACGTCTGCGATGAAGTGATAATCGAGGATGGAAAAGAAGTAACACACATTTGGGGTACATCAAAGCTCGGTAATATTTATCAAGATCTGATGAAATCGTTCGGCAGTATAGCCGGCAATACCGATCCAAAACAAAACGGGGGTTGGGAATCGGAATTAGAAGCGTTGAAGTTGTTTCCATTGAAAATAATATCGAAAGAAAATGGTAAAGTAACACAAACCCAAGAAGTGATTAAAATTGAATCGAAAATGGTTCCGGTAAAAATATTCGATATACCTGCCGGGTTTAAAAAAATACCGATGGGATTGAATATGCAGGAGATGATGCGCGAACCCGATAAAGACGATCCGGGAGTTAATCCTGACTTGGAAAAGATGATGAAACAATTGCAAGAGATGCAGGAAGAGAAAGAAGATACATCCGACGGCGGCAAATAATTGATTGATAGAAAAAATTTATTGCTTAAAACAAATTGAGCAATTTGAATCCAGAAACATTGAATAGATTATAGAATAAGGTAAGAAATGAAAAACACACGACGTGAATTTCTCACAAAATTAGGTGTCACTGTTGGCGCCGTTACATTTGGTAAAAATATCATGGAAGCGCTCCCGTTACCATCCGATGAATATCAGAAAGAAGGAATAATCCGTCCTCAAGCTGTACCAAAATTAGATGAGACAGTAGATTTTCGTTATGCACCAAAAGACTGGCAATCTACATTTTGTTTCCCCGATGATCCTTCAAAAAATCTAGTTGGAAAGTTAGGTGATCTCAGATGCGGGCATCCCGGAACCGGAAGTGATGAGAAAATATTTCCGCATCGAATATCTTTCGGATTGAAAGGTAAAGAACCCCTTCAATATCTCGATCAAAAACTTGAATCACCGGCTATTCCGATAATAACAACCAAATTAGATGGTGGCGAGGTAATTGTTGAAACGATAACATTCGCGTCAAAAAATGAATCTGAGGGGAGGGTGGATAATGTAATTGTACATATCTATCCCAAATCAGAGAATGGTGTAGATGTAGAACCAGAGATCGTTATTGCTTCCGAATCTAAATTCTTATTTAATAAAGAAGAAGAACACTCAGTCGTTAAACATTCTGATTCAGGGAAAATATTTTTAATTACGGATCATGAAGGAGTATTGAAAGAAGAGCAGGGGATTTATCGTATCCAATACGGCAAAGCTAAAGCGACAATAGAAAAACCATATAAGATAATTGTCCGTTTACCACAGGAAGATCAGGATTTTGATAAACTCGAAGATGGATTTGATGAACTAGACGATCTGATGAAAAACACCCGGGAGTTTTGGAAATCGTGGAAACCCACTGAAGGAAAAGTTGTATGGAATCTTGGTGAACCGTATGAGGATTTCCGAATTGCCTGCACCAGAAACATACTTGAATCTCGCGAAATTAAAGATGGGAAAAGAATATTTCAAGTTGGTCCTACATGTTACCGCGGACTTTGGATAGTCGATGGCCACTTTCTTCTGGAAGCGGCACGTTATCTTGGATACGATAAAGAGGCGCAAGAAGGATTGGTAACAATCTGGAATCGTCAGGATGCGAAAGGTTTATTCACGGCAGGTGCGGGGGAAGCACACTGGAAAGATACGGCGGTCGCTGTCTATGCTTTGATACGGCAAGCAGAGTTATCTCAGAATTGGGACTACTTCAACGAAATGTATCCGGATGCATATAAAGCAATCGATGCATTACACGAATTGATGATAAAAGCAAAAGGAGACGGTACGACAAACGGTAAGTATGGAATTCTACCGCGCGGTTTCGGTGATAGTGGTATTGGCGGGATCAGAGACGAGTATACCAATACGCTTTGGGCGATTATAGCAACGAAAGCCCTTGCCGAAACAGCTGAGCGTTTAAGATTGATCAAGACTGTTGAGCTTAAATCTTACTATGGAGAGTTGTGGTTCCCATTCATGGAATCGACAAAAATAGAGATGAAGCAACATCCAAAAGGTTTTAAATATCTACCCATGCTGATGGCGAGTGATCCGAAATGGCAGGAAGTTGATGAGAGAAAGCAACCGCGCCCTCAAGCCGCCCAAATTTATTTATCTCACGCGATTTTCCCAGGATTATTATTTAATAAAAGTATCCATATTACTGATGGTCATGTAAAGTTGATGGAATCTGTAATGAAAGAAGATATCCCGATTGAAACCGGTTGGTTGACAAACAATGCACTCTGGCCATATAATGCCGCTATATTTGCACAAACATGTCTGCAACTCGGTAGAACGGATCTCGCGCGGAAAGTGTTTTTCGGATTCCTCAATCACGCATCACCTTTGTATACCTGGCGCGAAGAACAATCGTTGCAATCTGAGCCGATCTTTAATTTCATCGGAGATATGCCGCATAATTGGGCAAGTGCAGAGTGCATAAGATTTTTGCGACATAGATTGATCTTAGAAGATGAGAGAAATTTGGTATTACTCAATGGCATTGGACTCGCTGATATGGAATCAGATAAACCGTTGGGTCTATCGTACTCACCAACGAGGTGGGGAAGAGTCACGGTTGAGTTTAAAAGAATCGATGGTTTAAGTTGGAATATGAAATTCAGAAGAGAAGATTTTAATCAACAATTCTGCCCACCCTTGGAATATATTACTATGCCTGCTGTTTTGGGAGGGAGTTATCATTTATTCAAAACAAATGGTGCGAAATCAGTCAGGAATGGTGAAATAATTTATATCAAAGGAAATGAACTGGAATGGGATTGTGTTTGGAAAAAATGGAAATAGCCCGTGATAAATAAATCGAATTGGCATTAAAATATTCAAGATGCAGAATTATGTGAAGAAATTATTTCTATGTCGATATCTGGAAAACCGATTAGAATAGAATCAATCAGATGAGCTTTTTCAATATATCATTAGAGATAATTACCATACTTCTTGCTCTGATTTTTTTTCATTTTTACAGGCGTCGGGTGAGAAAGAATCTTGTAAATAAATTTTCAGAACAAACCAGGGCGCTCGTGGAGGCAAAGGAAAAGGCAGAGGCATCACACACCGATGGGCTTTTGGAACATAAAAACCTTATCAGTGTCAATCAATCAAAAACAGATTTATTGAATATTCTTACGCATGACTTAAAAAGTCCGTTGATTTCTATCAAAATGTTGTCGAAGATGATAATAGAAGAAGCCGATAAAAAATCACCGGTTGCAGATTACGCGGCAGATATTTTCAGTACAGTCCAGCGCGTCCATAATTTGGTTGATGAAATATTGGATTCCTCCATAATTGAATCTGGTGTGTTACTGCTCGATAAAAAAGAGGTAGATATAGGCAAACTTACGGAATTAGTGGTTCTCGATAACACGATAGCGGCTATGCAAAAGAACCAAAAAATTATTTTTAATAAAGAAGATGGTTGCATTGTCGAGGGCGACGAATCAAGATTACGTATGGTGATAGATAATTTAATAACGAATGCCATCAAGTATTCACATCTGGGTGGCGGAATCTGGGTAACAGTAAGCAAGCGGGATAATAATATTGAAATTAGCGTGAAGGATGAAGGGCCAGGTTTATCTGATGACGACCTGAAAAAATTATTTCAGAAATATCAACGCTTGAGCACCCAACCTACAGCAGGTGAACCATCTACAGGACTTGGACTTTCGATTGTGAGGCAATTAGTGGAAATGCATAACGGCACAGTTAACGTAAAAAGTGAGTTGGGAAAAGGAAGTACATTCACGGTTATAATACCCAAAATGTAAATTTGAACAACATCAATTGCTAACGATTATTCATGATCGAAGGAAAATCTATGAAAACGTACATATTGTGTTATTTGCTGTTGTATTCGGTTGTGGTGTGCCAATATAAAAACATCAGAGTAAACAATCCTACCTCGGTTACTCCTGAAGAAGTAACAATTGCAATCAACCCAACAAATCCACTAAACTTAGCTGCAGGTGCTAATATCAGATACTATTATTATTCGATGGACGGAGGATACACCTGGACAGAAGGGCAGTTAAACTCTCCACTTGGTGTTTGGGGTGATCCATGTGTTACGTACGATGCCGATGGTAATCTATTTTTTGGTCACCTTTCAAATCCGCCCACGCCGGGATACTGGATAGATAGAATAGTCCTTCAGAAATCAACTAATGGCGGACAATCATGGAACAGCGGCACAGGTATTTGGTTCGTACCTCCAAAGAACCAAGATAAGGAATGGCTTGTGGTTGATATGACACAATCTCCTTATCGTAATCGTCTATATGCGGCATGGACTGAATTCGATACTTACGGAACAAGTGCACCTACCGACAGTACACGAATTCTTTTTTCATTCAGCACAGATGCGGGATCGACATGGTTTCCCGCAGTGAGAATCAGTGACGATGGAGGGAATTGTATTGACAGCGATAGCACTGTTGAAGGAGCGGTACCGGCAGTCGGTCCGAATGGAGAAGTATATTTAAGTTGGTCAGGACCTAAAGGGATTATGTTTGATAAATCGACCAATGGCGGTGTAAGTTGGGGAAACGATATCTTTGTTACAACTCAACCTGGTGGCTGGGATTTTAATGTTGAAGGAATTTATCGGTGTAACGGTATGCCTGTTACCACCTGTGATATCAGTAATTCACCGCACCGCGGAACAATATATATTCAATGGTCCGATCAGCGGAACGGAATTGGCAATACCGATATCTTTATTATTAAATCAACAGATCAAGGAGCCACGTGGAGTGCAGTCAAACGCGTCAATGATGACTCTACGATCAGGGAACAATTTTTCTCATGGATGACCATTGACCAAACAACAGGATATCTGTATGTTGTATTCTATGACAGAAGAGCGCGAATCGGAAATTATACAGACGTCTATGTCGCAAAGTCAACAGATGGAGGGGAAACGTTTACAAATTTTAAAGTAAGCGAGATATCTTTCAATCCAACATCAAATATATTTTTCGGAGATTATATAAATATTGCCGCTTCGAATGGAAAAATATATCCGATCTGGATGCGGTTGGACGGTTCGGCATTAAGCGTTTGGACGACGATCATTGAAGAACCGAAAAATATTAACCTCACTCTCAAAACGGGTTGGAATATGATATCACTACCGTTTAAACCTGTTGACCCGAGGAAACGAATTATATTCCCCGACGCCGAATCTGAAGCGTTCATGTTCGATAATGGATATTTGATTGATGACTCGTTGCAGCATGGCAAGGGGTATTGGTTGAAATATTCAACTGATGCCGAGGTATCATGCAGTGGTTTTGAGCGTCATACCGATACGATTGCAGTTAAGATCGGATGGAACATGATAGGATCAGTTATTAATCCTGTAACTGTGCAATCGATAGGGAGTGATCCGCCAGGAATCGTTACGGGAAATTTTTATATGTTCAACGGCACAGGTTACGATGTTGTCGATACAATCAAACCGGGAATTGGATATTGGGTTAAAGTTCAACAAGGAGGTAATATAATTTTAAGCGATTCAACGGTTGCAACAGCAGGGTATGCAATATCTATCCAACCCACAAGCGAACTTCCGCCCCCACCACCGGTTTTTGCAGAAAAGAGTATTCCTACCGAGATATCTTTATCTCAGAATTATCCCAATCCGTTCAATCCGACAACGATGATCAAATACTGGATGCCTGAACGAGCAAAAGTATCGCTTGCTATTTATGATATGCTTGGTGAACGGGTATCAACATTAATCGATCGAGTTGAGGAACCTGGAATGAAGGAAGTAATATTCAACGGCGATAAGTTTTCAAATGGGATCTATTATTACCGGTTAACGATCGGCGATCATAGAGAGACAAAAAAAATGGTATTGATGAAATGATCTTCATACTTTATAATTGAATTACACATCGGGATGAGTCAAATATTTAAAAAATCTAATTCCGTGTTGCCTAAACAATTTGATTACTGGATAACATCGTGGAGACCGTATGTCATTATTGCAGTTGTTGGATTATTGGTATTTGGGAGAACAGTCTTTTTTGGGTATACATATTTTGACGATGATAATTTTATACTTAAAAGCTTCGATTCGATATCCAAACCTTCAACGATCATATCTGCATTTCATAATTTGTATTACAGTTCGTATTACCGTCCTTTACTCACAGTCTCATTTGTTATAGATTCTTTGATAAGCGGGAAGGCACCGTGGATGTACCATGCCTCAAATGTTCTGTTTCATCTCGTTATGAGTTGCTTTGTTTATCGTTTGCTTTTAAAACTTAAATTCACTGAACTCATAGCATTATCTATGAGCCTAATTTTTACAATTCATCCTCTCGTAACACAATCTGTTGCGTGGATTCCCGGGCGAAATGAATCAATACATGGTCTATTTGTTCTTGTATCCATAATATCTTATTTAAATTACAGGTCATCGGGGCAAAACAAATATATATATTTACACCTTCTTTTTATATTGCTGGCACTTCTGATAAAAGAAACAGCGCTAATCGTTCCTCTGCTGATAATTTCATACACTCTCATTGTTGAGCGAAAGTGGTTTATTCCAAAAAAGCCGCTCAAGATTGTGGGCGGATGGATATTTGTTATAGTCGCATGGTATGTCATGAGAGAAATTGCCTTCAGTGGCTCCAGTACCAGATCAGAAATATTTACAATGTCTGCTTTCTTCTTAAATCTTCGAGTGATCCTGGAAGCATTTGGTAAGTTATTCATTCCGGTTAATCTATCATCGTATGCGACATTCAGTGCTGTTCCAACGATGATTGGATCTGTGATCGTCTTATTTTTATTCATCTACATTTTAGTGAAGTTTAAAAGTATCAACAGATTAATCCCATTCGCGATATCATCGATTATTTTATTCATACTCCCATCTCTTTTTGTACAAATATTTGACGCCGAGAATCGGTTCAATTATTTAGAGTACAGGTTTTATCTCCCTATAGTAGGTTTTGCCATCTTCTTAGGAAGCATTTTTCAGGATAATTTGCATAGATTTGGGCGGATGTGGAAAATTCTACTGCTGATTGTTTTATGTTCGTATGGTTTCTTAACATTTAAATACTCAGGAAATTATCGCGATCCGATTTCACATTGGGAACATGCCATTAAGATGTCTCCGATGTCTGCCGAGGTATATTTCAATATGGGTATCGTCAACACGGAAATTGCAAATAATTCAGACCAAGCGAAGGAGAATTATGTTCGAGCAGTAGAATTAAATGATAAGAATCCCAAATATCATTACAACCTCGGACTTATCTATCTAAAGCAGAATCAAAAAGATATCGCTCTAAAAGAATTCGAACGAACAATAGAAATTAATCCAACGAATATAATCGCCCAATATAATTTAGGCAATCTGTATTTCATGAATAATGATTTACGAAAAGCTGAACGATGCTGGAAAAACGCACTTAATATAAACTCAAATTTTATTTATGCTGAAATGAGGTTGATCGAGTTATATTTAAAAGAAGGAAACCTTGATCGAGCAAAATATTATCAAGACCGTTTGAACAAAGCCGGTTACCAATTACAACCAACAAAATAGTTAATATTCAAATCCTTCCGGATTGTAAGCAACGATTCCCATATTTGTTCCGATCCAGAGATTTCCTTTATTGTCATACGCTAATGCCTGAATCTGATTACTTGGTAATTCGGGAATGGTACTCTGATCAAAAAAAGTCCAAGTGGTATCCTGAAATCTGGTTAATCCAATATCAGTTCCGAACCATCTGATTGGTCGAAAAAAATCAACAGCGATGGCATTAATTTTTTGGTTTGGTAGTTGATAATTTGTATTACTCGCATAATAATGAGTTGATTGAGTTGTGTTGGTATTCCATTTTGTAACACCAAAAGTTTTTCCCATCCATAAAGTATTTGAATAATCGACGGCGATGGAATGAATCGGAGAATTATCAGGTCCAGATAAATTATATTTGCCCCATTGAAAACCGTTCTCATCAAACACATATGGCACACCATCGTGTGTTCCAAAAAAAGTCCAACCATTAGCAGGATTGATTATGCAAGCGCGAACAAGTGAAGAGGTGAAGTATGTTGAATAATCTGAATAAGGATACCACCTGCCATCTATCGAACTACTGGGTAAATAATGTGCAACTCCTGAGAGAGTTGAAACCCAAACGTCACCATTTCGATATCTATCAGCAACAATTCCTGTAATATAATCACTTGGAATTCTATTGATCGGATCGGGTTCGTTTGGCGAATACCTTTGCCAAGCTCGTTGAGGATTGTAGCGATTATATCTTCTCAGGCCACCACCGTCCAAACCGAACCATACTGTGCTTTGTCTTCCTTCGCAAATAGCTAAAACCTTCTGGGCTTTAGTAATCGAGCCTTGGCCGTAGGTATAATAAGTCAATGAATCTCTAATTGAACTCCATATGCCGCCGTAATAAGAGATTGCCCCGCTATCTGTACCGAACCATACGAAGCCGCCTGCACCTGCGTGAATGGTGTGTATATTATCGTCGATAATATCTTTATTTGTTATTTTTGAAAATGTAAGCCAAACAGGACCTCGAACCTTCGGGGTTGTTGTATTCTTTTTGCATCCTATAAATATGGTACAAAGAATTAGTATTATTCCTGTAAAAACTGATATTTGGCGCATATACGATATTGATTGAGATGAATGATTGATATTCCGTTCATAATATACGAAATCAAATTAAAAAGATACATAAATATAATAATTCTAACGAATATTTTTCAACAAGAGAAAATACTCTCTTTTTTTGTGAAAAAAATGAAGGTATTAAACTTGACTGTTGATTTTTTTTTTGTTATAATTCAATCATAAATATTTTCGTTAACGATTCCCCCTAAACGACATATCATATACAACTATGAAACATTTTATCTGCTTTTATAAAACGGGCATTATTGGGATTATGGCCATATCTTTAATGCTGCTATCCTCAAGTTGTCAGTACGATTACAGTAGCCCTCAACCGGGGAAATTACAAATTCGTTTAAAAACAATATCGAATAATATTCAATTCACCGAATTGAATAATTTTATAATAACATATTCAGTGATCCAAGCTGTTAAGAACGATGGATCACGTGCTGATATCTTTGAAGATTTGAATGCCATTGACACAAAACCTCTGGGAATTAACGTCCTTGATTTTCGTGCCAGAGATTCGGTTTTAATTATCGGTGAAACTTTTGTTCCTCCAGGTGATTATAGTGGAGTTCAATTCACCATAACGCCTAAAGAGAATTTAACCCTCCGAGGTTATCAAACAGTAAATGTTAATCCGGTCGGATTTGAATCTAATGTTAGAATATATCTTTCGAATTCTTATAAAGTAAATGAATATAATCTGACAGTAGTTACGATCGAACTTAATTTGGACAAATCTTTAGTTAAGGATGCGTTTGATTATAATTTTATACCCAGTTTTCACATTTCATCAATTAAAAATTATTGAATACTTATCGATTGGAACTACGGAATGAAATCGAATTATCATATTTTATTTTTAGTCATTTTCCTTTTTCTAAATTGGGGTTGTCCAAATCCTAGCGATCCGGGTAGCGTTCATGGGAATCTTCGCCCGAGAACACGATTATCAAACGTGCCACCACCTGAAGATACTACCATCACAAAGAACCCTAGACTAACATTGAATTGGATAGGTGATGATGCGGACGGTTACATCGTTGCTTTTATGTATAGGTGGAATTATGTGCTTGATAATCAACAACAATATAGAAAATATAATATCATACTGAATATCATCGTAGATAAATTTGCTCTGATGGTTGAGACAGAAAATCCATTGCTAATACCTGCAATATATAAACATTTTGCCAATCTTGTTGGTAATGAAGGATTGTCTACAGAAGATTTAGCTACTCTTAGACGTGGAGATACAATTGCGGTACAGGGAATAAGAGTGTATGCTTCTAATCCAGATTCAATTTTATTACAAACCGGAAGTCGGGTTCGTTATAGTTTCCCGGTTCATACAAATCCTAATAGCGGTACATTTATTTTTGAATCACCCGATAGAGAAAATTTGCATACGTTCGAGGTATCAGCTATCGATAACTTGGGTATAACATCTGAAACATTTGCAAAAGTATCTTTTATTACTCCGCAAGTTCAAGCCCCGCACGGCAAAGTCACTGGCTGGTCAGGTGGCTCTGATTTCGAACAAAAAGTTATTGTCAGAAAAGATAAAACACCTACTTTTCAAGGCATCCGCTTTGAGTATAAAGGCGTTGATCCTAATACAAGGAGTATGGATTACAGGTGGGTTGTTGACAAGGATAAATGGCTTACAGATTCCGGTTATATTCCATGGTCTGCATTTACAACGAATGAATATGCTTATGTAACTGCAAAAGATTTTGCTGATCCTTATGATACAGTACATACATTCACCGTTCAAGCACGCAATGAGTTTGGTGCGATTGATACAACTGGACTCATATACGACGATAATGGTAATGTTATTGATTCAGCGTGGAGAACTTTTAAGACTATTTATCCGAAGTTCTTACGTGATAGCACAGAGAGAATATTAATTCTCAACAATTGTTACGATCGATTAATGGGCACTCCGGCATACCCATACTATTGGGATGTTGATAGTTTTTACCATAGCATACTTCACGGTTTAGGGAAACACGATTCAATTATTGATAATTTTAGAATGAGTATGGGTGTATTCCCAGATCTCGGAGAGATTGGTAAATATTCTCTGGTGATATACGTGGCTGATGTCCCTGACGCATTGTTTAGCATTCCGGTCACCTTTTCAAAAAAATATGAGATGATGATAAGGGATTATTGTTATATCGGTGGAGATTTTATAATGGGGGGTTGGAACTTATCTAGTCAACTGAATATGATTAGGGATGAAGAATTTTTTAGAAGGGTAATACATGTCGATTTTACCTCACCCCAATACTCACCGGATCTATTCGTTAGAGCAATAGGGCAAAATAACTATCCTGATTTATATATTGATACCGCTAAAGCCGATCCTTCATGGCGGGACGGGATGAGCCACGTTCCAATCAATCTCGCCGACGGATTTGGCGAAATTTTACATAAATATGATGCGAAATACGACAGTATAAAAATGGAAAATGCATCGCTATCAGTGATTTATAGAGGGGTAACTTTTAACTCATGTTATTTAGGAATTCCATTGTACTACATGGAGCGACCTGCGGCAGATTCTACGATTTCTCGAATATTATATGATTTTAAAAGATCAAAAGAGGAGCGTTCGAAATGAAAAAATATAATCCATACATCGCAATTCTTTTTTTAATCATAACAGCTATTTCGGCAAGCTACGCTGGAAATACAGGCAAGATAACCGGTAAAATAACTGATGCCATGTCGGGAGAGCCGGTTATCGGAGCAAACGTTTCTGTGATGGGCACCCCACGTGGAGCTGTAACAGATTTTGATGGAAAATATACCATCATTGGCGTGCCGATCGGAAATTATAGCGTAAAAGCAAGTCATGTCAATTATGCCAGCGTTGAAGTCAAAGATGTAAAGGTCGGCGCTGATGAGACCACACCACTTAATTTTAAGATGACCTCAACCGAGTACCAATTAGGAGGTATAACAATAACTGCAGATCAGCAATTGGTAAATAATCTCACAACCAGTTCAACTCAAACTGTGGGTGAAAAATCTATCGCCAGTATCCCAAACGTCAAAAGTGTTGAGGACGTACTAAAATTAAAAGCAGGATTTGTAAAACAAGGAAACAATTTGTTCCTTCGCGGAGGTCGCGCAAACGAAGTTCAATACCTTGTAGATGGTATTCCTACGAATAATATCGTAAGCAACTCAGGTGAACTAGTGGCAACTAAAGCCAACGTCCAGCTGGCTCAGCTCTATGCGGGCGTAAATTCTGGTGTTATTGGAGGCGGCGCCAGCGGACTAGCAGTATCTGCCAATGCTATACAATCTGTAAGCGTTCAAACGAGCGGTTTTGATGCCGATTATGGAAATGCTCAGTCTGGTATTATTAATATAACTACAAAGTCAGGGTCTGAAAAATATACTGGATCGATTCAATTTAGAACTGATAAGATAAAAGAAAATAATCAAAATGAATCATACAGTGCTTTTTCGTTCGGTGGACCGGAACCTATAACAAAGTATCTCTTACCCGGATTCGGTTTCCAGATCCCGGGCGCATTAACCTTTTTCATCAGTGCAGATGTTAATCGCAATGATGGTCCTTATCAATATGTGCATAACGAATTTTACAATCCGGTTGAACGCAGAGTGGAGCTCAATGGTTTTCTCGGAGGTGTTCTAAACGGCTTAGGATTTAGATTTCGAGATAATCAAAGGAATTCATTCACCTTCAATTCCAAGCTAAAGTATGATATAAGCGGCAATGATCAAGTGAGTTTCGGTTACCGTGCAAGTATCGGATCAAGACATGATTATATTCGGGCTTGGAAGTATAGAGCCGATTCTTCATCAATCGGCGCAAGTCTATCGATCCAGAATAATCTTTCATGGCAACATTTCTTCAACGAAAGATCGTTCATGAAAGTATATTTTGCAAAACTTGAAAATCATGATGGAAATGATATAGCCGGAATTACTCCTGCAATGTACTCATCAGCATGGGAAAATTTGGATATTAACAACGATTACTTTAACGACTTGGGAACATCGCAACGATGGTACAAATCGTTGACTACTATATGGTCATTCCGATTTGATCTTAATACTCAAATCCATCCACTTCATATGTTGAAAACAGGTTTTGAAGTCAATTATGAAGAAATACAATCCACTGAGATCGTTTATCCAACAGTTCCGCACAGCATAGGTGATCGCTATATTATTCCGCCTGTTACTCCTCAGGATGATCCGGAAGGAAGGTATCAGCGTGGGCTTTATCCGGGATATGGTTCCTACCGTTGGTATATGAATCAGTATCCAAGCAGGGGCGGTTGGTATCTTCAGGATAATATCGAACTTTCCGGACTTAACCTTCACGTCGGAATTCGTTACGATTATCTCGATATCGGTCGTCAAGTTTATGATCAAAAATTCATAGATATGTGGAGGATGCAATATGATTGGAGAGATTCAATTGAAGGTAGACCCAATCCTGACTGGGTTTATGATTTAGAGTATGGTAATCAGGTAAATGAGCAAAATGGCAAAACTATTGTCGGACGTATTCATGAGGGTAGAGGTTTGGACGATGGCGCCCGCTTTTGGTATTACTTAACACATGGATATTTTAGCCCGCGACTTTCAATCGGATATCCGGTGACTGACAGAATTGTGTTTTACTTTAATTATGGTCATTTTTTACAATTTCCCGATAGAGATCAATATTATCGCGATCCATTTTTACCGGATAAAGATGCTTGGATAGGAAATCCATCTTTAAAACCACAACGCACTGTTGCTTATGAGGCTGGATTTGAAGATCAATTTACAGATGATATGGCATTTTCAATACATGCATTTTACAAAGATATTTTCGATTATGCCACACCCGTGAGCAGAGGTGACTATTCAATCTTTAAAAATCTAGACTATGCAAGTACACGAGGATTTGAATTGACCTTAAATCAAGCGTTTGCAGGTAATTTTTCAACCGCTGTTAGCTATTCATATCAAATTGCAAAAGGTCGTTCATCGAATCCTCTTGCCGCGATTTTCCAGAGAGAATTTCAATTACCTCGTGAAACAAGACTTGATTGGGACCAAAATCACACTGCAAATATATTCACAACATATCGGGTTGGTCCGCAAGAAGAAGGAACATTCGGTATCCCATATCTAAACAATTACGGTGTTTCCCTCACCTGGAATTTTGGCACAGGATTTCCGTATAATGGATTCAATGGTGGACGTACTACAGCCCGGAATGTTTATTTAATAAATAGCGAAACTACTCCATATACAACGACCTTAAACTTGTCGATGTACAAGGGAATACAATTGTTCAATAAAATTAATTTATTGTTAACATTTGATGTTACAAATCTCCTTGATAGAAGAAATCCGGTCAAACCGGCAATCTACAGCCTGACGAAGCAAGTTTATCGTTATGGTGATATCGATCCCGATACACCCACTGGTGGTGTTATGCTTCCTTGGTTTAAAGCAGAGAATAGATTGCTAGACCGATCGAATTTTGAAGCTCCGCGGCAGGTTATTCTTGGATTAAAGTTAAATTGGGATTAATTATCTGATAGCATGAGGAATTCATTATGAAAAAAATATTCACTTTAATATTCATCGTTCTTTTTTCTATTGGAATAACATATTCTGAGAAAAAAGATAAGAGAAGCAACAATCTCCAAAAACCAACCGTCAATTTTGCCGTAAAGGTAAAACAAGGTTTCAATATGAAAGTATGGCTCAGCAATCAGATGACGATGGGTACGCAAGCCTGGGATGGCGGTTCTGAATCAACACCGGACGGATTTGGCTTAGAATATCCTGCGGGTTCAGGAGTTGAGCATTTATATGGTGCAGGTCCAAGAATAGGCGGTATAATTGACGGCACAATTCACGTATCTGAAGGATATGAAGGATCATTACCTAAGAAAGAATTTCTTCCGGAACGAGCACATCTTCCACGTGAAAGATTTTGGCAAACGTCGATTAGAGATACGAATTGGAAGAATCCATACACTGACCGATATGAAACAATACCCAACAAGCGTGGTTGCGACGATGATAATGATGGTGCGATCGATGAAGATGATCTTGATGGTATTGATAATGACGGTGATTGGAATCCCCTAACAGATGACGTTGGTTATGACGGATTAGCAGATCCTTTTGAATTATCTTGCAATGGTAAACCATATGATCCAGAGGCAAACCCAGACCCGTTCGGAGATAATTATGACCCCGGAGTTCGAGATCGGTGTCATCCAACCGAATCTGGTGAATTTCCGTGGAAACGAAATAAAGATATCTGGACTGAAAAAAACGGGATGCCTGATCATGGCGAACCAAATGTAGATGAAGATTACGCTGCCATTTCAGAAAACGATTACTATTGTTCTGCAACAGACACATTTAGAACCCCAACAGTCGCTGGCCATTTCCCAATGTACATAAAGGTTATTCAAAAATCTTATGCTTGGGATAATAAATCTGCAGAAGGCATTCTACCATTTGATTATTATTTTATCAATCTCGGAAAATACTCTATTAAGAGGGTATACGTTGGTTTTTTTGCAGATTGTGATTTAGGACCTATAAATATTGACCGTTATTATGAAAATAATTACACGGCATATATGGAATCATTAAGGACGGCATACACACACAATCCAGTAAATCGTGGATCTACACCAATTGGATTCACAGTGCTTGCCACACCTAAACCATTGGATGAAATTGATTTTGTGTGGAATTGGGCAGACTGGGCAACCCCCGGACATATCGATCCACGAACTAACGATTCATTGATTTACACATGGATGGATGGAAGTGCGTTCCCAAATAAGATTGGTCCAAATCAATCTCCTGATCAGTTATCAGACACCCGATTTTATTTTTCATTCGGTCCTTTTGAGACACTTGAACCTGGAGATACGCTTAGGATTTCGATGGCCCTTGTTGCCGGTGATGCAGTTTCTGCCGGTCCGAATAATCTAAAAGAAAATGCCGAAGATGCAATGAAATTATATACTCGCGGATATGTAACTCCGATTGTTCCTATTTCTCCGATGCTAAAGTTAGATACTTTACCGGATCCGGCAAGGGGCATTCGTTTAACTTGGTTCCCACATCTTGATTATAGGGGAAACCCAACAGGACCATTTACGGTTTGGGATGATTCTAATAAAATTGCTCAAGGATTTCCACCAGATCATTGGCGAAGGGTAGCACCACCGTGCGGCGAGGGAAGTTCTGCCTGCAGTGGGCACAAATGTGAAGGTGATTCGTTACCGGGTGGAAGAATATTTTCAGGTTTCAGATTATATCGTAGTGAAGACATCGGTGTAAATCCACAGCAAAGCAGTTTCACTTTAATAAAAGAATATTCAATACCTGATTCTGCAAGATTATGGAGTATAGAAGAACTTGTTGCGAAATATCTCGACTCCACATTTGTTGATTCACCGCTGGTAAGAGGGAAAAAATATTGGTACTCGGTAACCGCATTCGGGTTGCCAGATATCACCATAATCCCCGTTCAACAGCCCGATAACAGTGTACGCTACGATACTTTGTATTCATCGAATAGTGAGTCTGATTTTTCGCAAAACCGTGTTTCAATAGATTTACCTTTTGCCCCATCGACCGAAAACGGGAAAGTCTTGGTGGTGCCTAACCCGTATCGTGTTAATGAAGAGTACACATATGAAAACGGCGGATGGGAGGGTGTTGCAAAATTTTGGGACGAATCTAAGAGAAAAATAAAATTAATCCATCTTCCAACAGGTGAATGGACAGTTAGAATATTTTCACTCGTCGGTGATTTAATAACAACAATAAAAAATACTCAAGCATCTGGCTACACAAGAGGTGATCAGTATATTGAAGAGTACCGTCCCGATCGTGGTGAAATTAACTGGGATTTGCTTAGCGAGAGCTATAGGGCTTTAGCAAGTGGTGTCTATGTGTTCAGTGTTGAATCTTCATTCGGCACACAAATCGGTAAATTTGTTTTGATACGTTAATGAAGAATTCTAGGAGAATATTACAATGAAAACAAAATTTCGAATTCAAATATTAACCGGCTTAATATTATTTTTATCTATTGCCAGTGTTAATTTAAATGCTGGTAACCGTTCGGGAACTGTTTCTGAACAATTCTTAAAAATCTCTACAAGCGCAAGAGCTATTGGTATAGGAGGAGCTCAAGTTGCCGTAGCTGATGGAGTCTCCTCAATAGCATTTAATCCGGCGGGTATAATGTCGGTAAATGATATGAGTGTTGGAATGACATATACGGCATGGTTTGCTGATATCCAGCATAGTTTTATTGGTGTTGTCAAAAACCTTCCTGGTATTGGCGCTGTTGGAGTTAGTGTTATTATGCTTGTTACCGACGATATGATAGAAACAACAAACTCTTTTCCAGAAGGAACTGGAAGAAACTTCCGTGCTAGCGATTATGCTTTCAGCATTGCATACGCAAGGCAGGTAACAGATCAATTCCGCGTTGGTGTAAATGGTAAATATATCCGATCATATCTCTACAACGACGAAATATCGGCTTCTTCGTTCGCATTTGATATTGGAACTCTTTATCATATACCAATGCTAAAAAGTCATATTGGGGTTTCTCTCACAAATATTGGAAAAGATGTAAAATTTATTCAAGAACAATATTCCTTACCAACAGCATTACGTTTTGGTGTATTAGTGGATATTCTAAAAGAAGATAACAATCAATTGATTACCACGATGCAGATTGCCCGTCTCAATGACTCTGATGAGCAATATAATTTTGGTGCTGAATACGTCTTCAATAATTTACTGGCTCTCAGAACCGGTTGGAAGTTTGCCTACGATCATGAGAGTTTTACCGGCGGATTTGGTGTAAAAATGGATCCGATTGGTCTTAACGGTACCTTAGATTACGGATATAATTATTTTCAATATTTGCCCGGTACACATTCATTTACATTTGAATTGCAATTTTAAAAATTACAAGTTGGCTGCTTTTATCAATGGAGAAAGTAATGAAATCATTTTTAGCTAATATTTTAATCATCATACTATTAATCTCATCTATAGTTCTCTTATTTAACGGTTGTGAATTATTTACCAGACCGAATGGATCTACTGACCGTAAACCTGTCTATGGACAAGACCTGATCATATCCGAAGTTTGCACAGTACCACCCGATCGTTATTATGCGTATTCTTGGATAGAGATTATGAATCCAACAAGACGCGCAATTAATTGGATAGAAACTAGCCAGCCTGCAACCGCATTTATGGTGGGTGATAACGGGACTATCTGGAAAACAACAAACAATGGAAACTCCTGGCTACAACTTCCTACCTCAACAATAAATAATCTAAATTCTATCAGTTTTCCCGGGATAGATGTTGGTATTGTAGTGGGTGACCAGGGTAAGATTTTGAAATTATTAGTGACTGACACTTCGTCGCAAGTACAGGATATATCTGAAGCCCACAGTGTAGTAACTGGAGGAAAAAATCTGAACGATGTGGAAATGTATTGGAATAATACTACTGGTTATATCGTTGGTGATAACGGTTTGATTTTACGGACGAATGACAGAGGAAACACCTGGGCAAAGTATCAAACCACTACTGTACCGTATAATTTACGCTCAGTAACAATAAAAGGTTTCAGTTTAACATGGGCAGTTGGAGATTCCGGGACAATCTTAAAATCAACCGCGCAGAAAGTCTGGGTTCCGAAGACTCCACCCGATTTATTCCTAAAAGCGAATTTTAAATCTTGTACTTTTATAAGAGATACAGGTTGGGTTGTTGGAGAGAATGGCGCTATAGCATATACTAAAACCGCTGGCAATATCTTTTCTGAACAATTTCCTCCCGCCGGTTTAGAACATGCTAATTTTAATTATGTATTTTTTGGTGCCGGGCTAGGTGACGCACCAAACAGATATACTTATAACATTCAAGAAGGATTCATAATCGGTGATAGTGGCGTTATTTTACGAACCAAAAATTACGGAGAACTCTGGGAAAGAATTGATAGTCGGACAACTGAAAATTTACATTTTATGCATTTTGTCGATAGCTTGAGGGGATGGATTGTTGGTGCTAAAGGGACTCTTCTTATAACATTCGATGGCGGATTTGAATGGTTCCCACTGAAAATAGGAAATGCAAACTTATATGCAGGGCATTTCAGTCCCGCTCTTTTCACACTCCAGAGCGTTTATGGTCTTGAAATAAAAGGTAAGCGTAAAGAATATTATTACGACCCTGTGACGAATACTACAAATTACAACGTTTTTGTGAAAGTTGATACCGGTTATTTATATTTTAATCCGGCTCAGCTTGCAACAAGGGGAGTGGAAATAAGACCAATTAGTGCCGGAGGTTTTTGTATAATCAACAACGATTCTGTTCGGTTTGCCAATCACACGAAACTTGGCCCCGGACCCTATACGAAAATTAATGCGAGTGTAAATGTTTTCTTCGATCCTACATCTCCTGATACGATTAGAAGAGTCCTTTGGGATCTCTTGAGTGAGGGAGAAATAAGGTTAGTGAAATATGATGTTGAATATTACGATCCTCCTGGGACGAGTGATGATAGATTCACACGATTCGATAAAAAAGTAATTGATGTAGTTCGTTGGGGTAATTTCCAAATAAAAGATTCCGTTTCGTATGCCAATGAGCTTTATCAGGTATGGCCTCAAAATAGTATATATGTTTCGGTCCCTTATCCTGGTACGAATACAATGGCATGGAATATATCAGCACCCGCAATACCGGAAGGTTATTCTCTCAGTCGGTATGCTGATGATTACGGCAAAATAGAAACTGAGATTAACTCGTCTAATTCATTTTATCTTGCGGAAAAACCGTTGCCCGGATGGGTTAGCCAACGCAGTAAAAAATAAATTTTAAATGATACACTTAAGCCAGGAATAAACTTCCTGGCTTTTTTTTTGTTTAAAGTTTTAACGCAATTTGAAGAAACGAATTAGATGTGGAAGGTTATCAGTATCTTAAAACCGTGGTGCTGAAGGTGGGAGTTGAACCCACACCCGGGGTAAGCCGGACTGGATTTTGAGTCCAGCGCGTCTGCCAGTTCCGCCACTTCAGCAATTCGAAATATTATTTTTAACATATTCCGGAAAAGGTAGGTAAAATATACAAAATAACATCTAAAAAACCAATATATTCTCTCCCTTTTTTAAAATATTTGTATCTGTAGATTACGTATTTTATACTGGGAAATAGCATAAAGATTTTCAATGTTTGACTTTCATTCCGGCATTTCGTATAATATCCTTGATTTTCAATGAGTTAGAAGAATTATGTCGACATCAACAAAGTGGTTTTTAATTATTATCAGTGTCCTTTTTGCATTTGGCATTGGGGTAATGTTGCTAATATATTTTTCGCTGAAGGGAATTTCGAATTACGATGACGAAATTGTTGTAGGAAGGGGAGATAAAATTGCAGTTATCGAATTAAATGGAATTATTTTAACCTCAGAAGATATTGTCAGGCAGTTTAAAAAATTTAGTGGTGATCGTTCAATAAAAGGAATTTTATTTCGTGTTGACTCACCCGGTGGAGGTGTGGTAGCGAGTCAGGAAATGTATCAAGAAGTGAAGGCAACACGTGATAAAGGTAAACCTGTTGTTGTCTCGATGGGTTCACTTGCGGCAAGCGGTGGATATTATGTTTCTTGCCCGGCAAATAAAATTGTTGCAAATCCAGGAACTTTAACCGGTAGCATCGGTGTAATATCGCAATTCATGGAATATGATTCTCTATTGGGTAAAATAGGTGTCGGTGTCAATACGATCAAAAGTGGTAAATTCAAAGACGCGGGAAATCCATTTCGGAAAATGACCGAGGATGATAAAAAATATTTTCAAAATCTGATGGATGATGTTCACATGCAATTCATCAGCGCGGTTGAAGATGAACGAAAAATATCATACGATTCTCTCATCGCATACGCAGATGGCAGAGTGTTTACGGGTCAGCAAGCATTGAGAATGGGTTTAGTGGATACGCTTGGGACGTATGAAGATGCGATAAGGATAGTCGCGAAATTAGCAGGTATACAGGGTGAACCATCGATTGTGAAAGAACGCAAACGCGGTCTTACGTTAATCGATTATCTAGTCGGGAATAAACTTGAAGAACTGTTCGGATTAAAAGAAAAATTATTGGATCAACCAATATTGCAATACAGAATGATAGATCGATTTTAATTTATACTCATCGTTCACCGATGAGAAACAATCATAATAAAAGGAGATATACATTGACCAAAGCAGACATAGTAGATCATATCGCTTCCGGAACCGGTTTAACGAAAGTTGAAACAGAGGCTGTGGTTGATGGGTTCATTCAAACAGTTATCGAAGCGCTTAAGGATGGAAAAAATATTGAGATCCGTGGTTTTGGAAGTTTTAAAACAAAAAAAAGAAAAGGTCGAATTGCGCGCAACCCGCGTACCGGCGCTCAGGTTCAAGTTGACGAACATTTTGTACCATTCTTTAAGGTATCAAAAGAACTGAAAGGTATTGTAAACGACAATTTAAAGAAAAAGCAATTTCCAATTTCCGGTTGATATACATTTTTTAAAAGAACAACAAACACTTAACTTAAAATAAAAAGGAGCCATATGCCAAGTGGTAAGAAACGCTTGCGAAGGAAGATGTCGACACATAAGCGCAAAAAGCGCTTAAGAAAAATGAGACACAAGAAGAAAAATCGATAGTTGACCATTCTCCCCGTATCAATTTGATACGGGGAGATATTCCTTCCATTTTTTATAGAAAGATTTCCGATAATGTATCAACAGAAACAATCTACCTGTTTGTTAATCGCAATATTAATTTTAGCAGGTTTTACTTCTCTTTATTGTCAGCCAAAGACTATTACAATCCTTCACACGAACGATATGCATGCTTCTTTTCTATCGCATGAAGCGGGATGGGTACGCTCCGATCCTAAACCGATGGTTGGAGGTTTTACGGAATTGAATTATTTAATCGATAGCATACGAAGTATAAAAAATAATACTCTTGTGGTTGATGGGGGTGATGTAATGACCGGAAATCCCATTGCCGATATGGATTATAATGGTGCTCTGGGTGGTGCATTGTTTGCGATGATGAATATGATCGGATACGAAGCATGGACTATAGGCAATCATGATTTAGATATATCCCAGAGTAATCTAAAACGACTTACAGAAATTGCGAAGTTTCCAACATTAAGTGCTAACCTCGTAGATTCAGCGGGTAAATTTTCGTTCAACAATAAAGAATATATCATTGTCAATAAAAATGGTATTCGAATCGGTATAATTGGCATCATGTCTAAAAGTTTATTTGAATTGACAAATACGAATAATCTTCGCGGGATCAAAGTTCTTCCTCCAACAGAAACATTGCAAAAAGTAATCGATAAAATTGATCCGGAGACCGACCTGATTGTTGCTATAACCCATCAAGGAGTTGATGAAGATTCAATTATGGCTGCTCAGATCCATAATCTTGACGTCATCATCGGATCTCATAGTCATACGCGATTAAAAACTCTGAAACAGGTTAATGGAATTGTAATCGCACAAACCGGCGCGTACTCTGAAAACCTTGGCGAGATCGAACTTAGTGTTGAAAATGATAAAGTCGTTGCCTCGAATGGAAAATTACACACTTTGTGGCAAAGGTCGGAATATCCTCAAAATGAATTAACCACCTTCGTTAAAGAGTGGAAAGATAAAGTTGAGAAAGATTATAACATGGTTGTTGGAAAAGCGGAGGGTGATATAAAACGATCCAGAAATGGCGAAAGCACAATAGGTCATTTTATTGCTGATGCGATTCGTACTGAAACGTTGGCTGATATCGCAATCACAAACAGCAGCGGTATTAGGAAAGATATTCTGGCAGGAGATATTAGGAAAGTCGATTTATTTGAAGTAGCTCCGTTCAGAAATTATCTTTGCACTTTTCCGATGAAAGGATCAGCGGTTAAGATGCTGGTAGAAAAATACGTAAAAGGAATAAGTAATGGGAGGACATCAATCGACATTTCTGGTATTGAATGCTCATGGCAGAAGGAAAATGGATCAGTCGTCGTCAAATCGATCAAGATTAACGGAGTAGAATTAGTGGATTCTGCAGAATATCAATGCGGCACGATTGATTACGTCGTTAATCAAGCTGAGCGGTATTTAGAGTTCACACCCATTAATGTTAAAAATTCTGAAAAGCTTTTATACAACATATTAGTAAAAAAGGTTATCCAAGAAAAGACAATAAAAAGTACAACTGAAAATCGATTTAAGGAAATTCAATAGAAAGGTGAATATGAACAATAATTTTGATGTGATAATATTAATTGGTAGACCTGCGGCAGGAAAATCTGAAGTCATTGATTTTCTGAAAAAAACTCCTACAACCGAAAGATTGAATCGTTTTCATATTAATGATTTTGAAGAAATAGATGATTTTGTTTATGTCTGGGAAACATTCGAAATCGATGATATACTTTCAAAGAACGGAAAACCGCGAATATGGTCGGATGAAAAATATTGGTTTAAAGATCCGTTTATTTGGAATCTTTATATCGAAAGAGTTTCTTTAACATATCGTAAAAAATTAGCTGCCGATCAAAATTACCATCAAAAGATGACATCGATAGTAGAATTTGCCCGTGGTGGTGAAAACGGTTTTGCGGAAGCTTTTTCTTATCTGCATGAAGATTTATTGAAACGGGCGTGTATAATTTATATCAAAGTGCCGTATGAAGAATCGGTCCGAAAAAATCGACGTCGTGCGCGTCCCGGAATGGAGGATTCCATTTTATACCATTCACTCCCTGACGAAAAAATGGAATTTTACTATAAAACAAATGATTGGGAAAAATTGACTGCCGCTGATAAAGAATATATTAAGATCAAAGGAATAAATGTTCCTTATGCGGCATTCGATAATATGCCTGAGAAAACCGACGATCCTGTAAAATTAGGTAAAGAGTTGGAGCGGGTGACGACCAAATTGTGGAGTGTCTGGAAAAAATAGTATCATTCGATCCCGGCTAGGAAAATAGTCTTTAATGAAAAAGGTGAGATCATATCTCACCTTTTTCATTATGAATTGTCTATTGATGATTTTTGTTTTCGGTCGTTGTAAGTTCGATAGTTCTTTTTCGTTCAGCGAGTGATAGAAATCCGACCGATACAAAAATAAAGATTAAAGAAATCCAATCCTGTTGTTTTGGGTATTTACCTCCAAACCAAATCGCAAAAAATAAAGTGGCGATAGTTCCCGCCACTAATGAAGTCAGTCTGTTCACCAATCCCGCAAACGTAGCAGTGCGTCCTTTGAACATGAAGATAAAAACTGAGAAAAAAGCAACCATACCGTATGCGACACCTGCGAGTGTGGCAGGAAACCATAAAATATGCGGCGAAATAAATGCGCTCCTGAAAATTGTGATCTGCTCTGTCTCCGTGTGAAACCAGTCAGGTAAATTAAAAACGAATAAGGCAACTAATACAATGAGTATCGTCGCTGTAATCTGCTCGATTGCAAAAAATCCTTTATTGTCAAGTGCGACACCGGGGGCGCGTGTATTTTTATAGTAGTTCATAATGTAAATTCTAAACGAATATGCAACGATGTAGCTTACCAATATAATCACTGCTGGCAATGAGTTGACAAAATCGAAATCACCTTCACCAACCCAGAATAAATTTACCCCTGCCGCTATAAGTGCAAAGACAACAGCAATATTCTCTTCAGCGTAAACTTTTTTCTTCAAGATATTCTGTTTGATCTGGATTGCGTCTACCACTCGACTGATAACAATTACACTTGAACGCATTATGACCATTGCCACCATAACAGAAATTGGCAGTGTATACATCAATGTTGTTGTCGGAATAATGATGGCAGTGCAAACGCCAGACGGTATAATATAGAGTAATTCGTACGGCAAATTGAATGAACCCAATTTCACCGATCTGTTCGTTTTTATTTTATACCATCTTAATGTCAGTACAACAATCAGACAAATAGCGTTGCCGCCAATAGTGCTGAAAACTAAAAATTCGGTTTCCTCCATACCACCGAAACCATCACCGGTAAAATATTTAACGGTGATACCTGTGATTACATAAAAAATAAAATAAGCAACACATAGCTGTAATAACCGTGCGGTGCTTCCTTCTGATGATTTGAACATTCAGTTTTAGATGATATATTTTTAAAATGAATAACATAATAAAACATCTGTATTACAAATGCAAATCGCTTGTAAAATGCGGAAAGTATAGAGATAGTTAACCTCCAAATACTTGATTTTGATGTGCATTATTGGTAATTTAATCTTTACGAGACAAAATCGTTGAATCAGAACATTTTTGAAAGGATGAGAGATGACAAATGAAAAAAGCGGTATGGCAAAAGGATTATTGTTAGGATTCTTGATTGGTGGCGTTGTAGGAGCTATAACTGCTTTACTATATGCTCCGAAAAGTGGCAAAGAATTACGATCTGAAATCAAAAAGAAAGCTACCGACATCGCGGAAGATGCGTCGGAATATCTTAAATCCGCAAAATCAAAATCTCAAGACTTTATGAATGTTGGGAAGAGTCGGTCAGAACAAGTAGTTTCCGATGTTCGTGAAAAAGCGGAACATCTTATGGGAGATGCCGACAAGATGTTATCAGAAATACGTGAGAGAGCGGGTGGCGAAAGCGGCAAGATCAAAGCGGCGTTTAAAGCGGGTGTTGACGCATATAGAAATGAAAAAGAAAAAGATATTTAACAGAAATTGAATAATTAGTAGGGAAACCGATAATGGATACATTGCTCGTTTTAATGGAGATTATTGCACTCGGAGCTCTTACAGTATTGTGCGTTTATCTCATCACGGTATTTATACGCGTAAAAAGTATCCTCCAGATAATAGAGAGTGAAACTAAAACGGTAGCTGCAAAAGCAATTCCCGTTTTAAATAACATCGAGATTATCACAGAGAAAATAAAAAATGTTACAGAAAATATTGATGAACAGGTTGTGCTCGTTAAGAGTTCAATTAATTCAATCAAAGAAATTGCAGATAATATTGTAAATCTCGAAAGAAGAGTGCAAGAGCGTATCGAAGAACCTGTCATGGAGACGGTTGGAACGCTTGCCGCAGTCGTTACCGGTATTCGCGCATTCATAACCCGCTTACGGGCATAACTGCGCAGCCGCATTAAAAAGATAATAAGTCATAGTTCATATAACATCGAAAGACGGTATCCTCTGCCCATAGCAGCGAGAGATTGTTCCGATGGGCTGGGAGTATTGTCGTTTTCGTCAAGGAGTAATTTTTTATTATGAAAGAATATACGTCAGAGTCAATTCGCAACATCGCCTTAGTCGGGCACGGTGGTTCCGGAAAAACGTCCTTTGCCGAAGCTTGTTTGTACACTGCAGGTCATACAAATCGCCTCGGTAAAGTTGAAGAAGGAAACTCTATATCCGATTACCGTGCCGATGAAATAGAACGTCAGATTTCAATCAATTCATCCCTTCTATTCTGTGAATGGAAAGGATGTAAAATTAATTTAATTGATACACCGGGGTATACAGATTTTACAGGTGAGGTGAGAAGCGCGCTGCGCGTATCGGATACGGCAATAGTATTTTTAAAAGCGGTTGAAGGCGGGGAAGTTGGTACCGAAGTAGTATGGAAATATACAAAAGAGTTGAACAACAGTTCGATATTCATCTTAAACAAGCTTGATAATGAAAACGCGAATTACGAAAATGTTATTTCAAAGGCAAAAGAACAGTTTTCACATGATTTGATTCCGATTCAATTCCCGGTTACACAGGGATTGGCGTTCGAAGCGATAGTCGATATTCTACTGATGAAGATGTTGAAATATACTCGCGATGGAAAGGGAAAATATACCGAAACCGAAATACCTGCCGATCTCAAACCGAAAGCAGAAAAGATGCGGGAGGAATTAATTGAAAAAGTTGCCGAAGCGGATGAAAAATTGCTCGACACATATTTCAACAATGGAACTTTGAATGAAGAGGAGATTAAAAAAGGGTTACGCTTGGGAATCAAATCTCGAAAAATATTCCCCTTATTATGCGCTGCTGGAGCGCACACGATTGGTATAGCTTCAATTCTTGATTTCATTTCAGATTATTGTCCAAATCCTGCCGAGATGACTCAACCGGAAGGCAAATTAGCCGGCGGTGACGATAAGAAGGTTTCACTGAAATGCGATGCGAATGGTCAGCCGGTTATGTTCGTATTTAAAACTGTTTCAGAACCGCATGTCGGTGAATTATCTTATTTCAGAGTTTATTCCGGAACAGTAACTCCGGGTTTGGATCTTCAAAACCATCATACAAACAAACCCGAAAGGTTGGCTCAATTATTCTTGATGAATGGTAGAGAAAGAAAAGAAATAAGTAAAATATTTGCAGGCGATATCGGAGCTGTTGTGAAGTTAAAAGATACTCACACTAACGATACACTAAGTTTGAAATCTTTTTCTGTCGAAATGCCTCCAATTACTTTCCCTGATCCTGTAATAACGATGGCAATCGCTCCTAAATCAAAGGGCGACGAAGATAAAATCGCTAATGGTTTGCATAGTTTACACGAAGAAGATTCAACATTTATTATGACAGTTGATCCTGAACTTCACCAAACAGTTATCAGCGGACAAGGTGAACTTCATCTCCAAATTATGATAAATCGTTTAAAAGCGAAATATGGTGTTGATGTTGATTTAGCAGAACCTAAAATTCCCTACCGTGAAACCATCCGTGGAAAAGCAAATGAGGTCGAATACAAACACAAAAAGCAAACCGGCGGCAGGGGACAGTATGGCCATGTCTTGTTAAAGATTGAACCGTTGCCCCGTGGTGGCGGATTTGAATTCGTGGATGCCATTGTTGGTGGTGTCGTTCCCGGAAGATTTGTACCAGCAGTTGAAAAAGGAATTATTGAAGCAATGGTAAACGGCGTTATTGCGGGATGCAAAGTCGTTGATGTTAAGGCGACATTATTCTACGGCTCTTACCACGATGTGGATTCTGATGAGCATTCATTTAAAATCGCAGGAAGAATGGGTTTCAAAAAAGGATTCAAAGAAGCGAAGCCGATTCTCCTAGAACCGATTTATGAAATTGAGGTAACTGTTCCGGAAGAATATATGGGTGATGTTATGGGCGATATCTCGAGCAGGCGGGGAAAAATATTAGGAATGGATTCAGATGGCTCGCACCAAATCATAAAAGCACTTCTCCCACTAAAAGAATTACATAGATATTCGACGACGCTCAGGTCGATGACGCAGGGACGCGGCATGCACAAACAAAAATTCGATCATTATGAAGAGATGCCGCGTGAAGTAGCCGAAAAAATAATTGCGGAACATGATAAACATAAGGTTGAAGAAGAAGCATAATAATTTAAAATAAAATGAATTCATCAAGAGAAGCAATCCAACCAACGGATTGCTTCTCGCATTTAGAAAGATAAATTTAGAAAGCTGATTTATGGAACGACTATTTTCTCCTTGGCGCTCGAAGTACATCGAATCATTTTCGTCTAAGTCGGATGAAACTGTTGAATGCGTTTTATGTTCTGCAAGACAAGCGAACAATGATGAACAGCGACTGATTGTTTATCGGGGAACTCATAGCTTTGCAATCATGAATTTATATCCATACAATAGCGGTCACCTGATGATTGTCCCTAATCGGCATATCCCAAGTATAACCGATCTTTCAGATGAAGAAACTTTGGAAATAATGAATATCACAAAATTATTGATAAAAGCTCTTCAATATATAATGAAACCGGATGGCTTCAATTACGGATTAAATTCTGGCAGGTCAGCCGGTGCCGGTATAGAAAAGCATATCCATTTTCATCTCGTCCCACGTTGGCATGGCGACACCAATTTCATGCCGATACTTTCAGATACGAAAATTGTTTCAGAAGATTTGAGAGATACGTGGTTTAAACTTACCAGCTACCTAAAATCGTTCTAATCTTGCTATTTTATTCGAATATTAATTATTATTGGGTACGACTAAACCTTAGGCAAAGAGAATCATCTAAATAATAGAATTTATAAATTCACGGATGGATCAAAAATCAGATCAACAGTTGATCGAAGAGATAGTACAAGGAAACAACCAAAGTTTTAATCAGCTGGTGAAGAGATATCAGGAAAGGATTTACTGGACAGCAAGGCGGATCGTCGTTTCACATGAGGATGCCGATGATGTTGTTCAAAATGTATTTTTGAAAATGTACGAAGGATTAAAAAACTTCAGAGGTGACTCGAATCTGTTTACCTGGCTTTACAGGATAACTGTTAACGATTCTTTGAATCTCTTGAGGAAAAAAAGATTTTTACAGTTTATACCGTACGAAGAATATTTTGAAGATAAATACCAGGCATCTGATTCTGCCGACGATAAAGTGATTCGGCAAGAATACCAAACAGCGCTTGAACGAGCGATTGAAAATCTTCCCCCAAAACAACGCGCGGTCTTCACTATGCGATATCATGATGAGACCCCGTTTGAAGAGATGGCGAAAATATTGAACAAATCTGTTGGCGGTACCAAAGCAAATTACTTCCAAGCTGTAAAAAAAATATCGGGAATGATGAGAAAGGAATTAAACTCATGAAATGCCAGGAAGTTATGATTTTACTCCCGGAATATTTTCGAGGCAAAACGAGCGAAAAAGAGACTGCGGATATCTCAGCACATATTCACACCTGTTCCTCTTGCCAAGTAGAATCGATTCAGGTGCAAGCGATGGTTGATTCGATCAATAAAGAAAAATCGTGGGAGCCCGATTCGTTTTACTGGATTAACATAATACCAAATATTCATAATCGTTTAGAGCGAAAGCAAAATCGTTCAACTTATGAAAAGATTCTACGCTTTATTATGCCGGTTGCCGCTACCATGAGTATATTTATCATCGTTTTGACAGTTATGAATAATCCAGATTCAGAAAACCAATATACTGGGCGCTTTAATCTGAATTCGATTCCATTATCCGAACTAAGTGAATATTATGCCATACAAACGGCATTGGAGGGATTTAATCCTTTGAGTATTGATGGCTTCGATAACGAGCAATCGGCTGATTCGGAAATTTTAGCGGAGATTATTGTCCAGGATAGTAAGAGCATCGCCTCTTCTTATTTCGGTGACAAAGATATCCTTGATTTAATTAGCAAAGATAACGACGCAGCAATTGTAGCAGCACTTCAAAAATAGTAAAAAGAAAAATATTCTTAAGTTTATGGAGTTCAAGATGAAAAAATATGCAATTATTCTTATTGTTGGTATCGCATTGTTATCTAGTACGGAATCGAATGCGCAGAGACACCGGAAGAGTGAACCGCGCGATGGCGGTCGACCCGAGCAGTTAGAAAAATATCGAAAGATGCGCTTGATAGAATTCCTGAATTTAAACGAGGAAGAATCGGTCAGGTTCTTTGCAAAACATAAGATTCACGAAGATAAAATTCGAGAATTTATGGAACGCAGAAATAAAACGATTGATGATCTGGCAGATCTGATTCAAAAGAAAGAGGGCAACACTGAAATTGCGAAGGGTACTGAAAAGGTACGCACGATCGATCGGGAAATATTTGAAGAGCGTCAGCGATTTCAGGAAGAAGTAAGGCAGTTGATAACACCAATCCAGTTCGCTAAATTTATTATGTTCGAAAGAGATTTCGGACGCAAAGTGAGAGATGCTATTAAAGGATTACGTCCGGAACCACAGCACCCGGAACAACAAGAATAGAAATAAGAAAAATATTACCTCCCATTTAATACTGAACAGCATATTTTGCCGATTCAGTTGAATCCGCTATATTCCAATCATGTCGAAGATATATTTAGATTTTGCCGCCACAACTCCTTGTGATCCTCGTGTCGTTGACGCAATGAACGAGTATTGGAATACGAAATTCGGAAATCCATCGTCAATACATTCTTATGGCAGGGAAGCCCGCGCGGTGCTTGATGAAAGCAGAGAGGTGATTGCTTCAGCAATCAATGCTCACCCGTCTGAAATAACTTTTGTAAGTGGCGGAACTGAAGCCGACAATTCCACAATTAAAGGTTTGGCAACCGATATGATGAAACAGGGGAAAAACCATATTATAACCTCGTCTGTTGAACACTCTGCCGTCCTTGAATCATGTTCATATTTAAACAATCAGGGATTTCATGTAACATACTTACCGGTTGATAAGGATGGTTTTATTGCTCCCGAAAATGTGCGAAATGAAATTACTGATAAAACCGGTTTAATTTCTATTATGCACGTCAACAACGAAACCGGAATCATAAATCGTATCGAGGAAATCTCCCAAATCGCAAAAGCTAACAAAATATATCTTCACACCGATGCAGTTCAATCGTTTGGAAAAATACCGGTAGATGTTAATCGGTTGGGTGTCGACTCGCTATCTATTTCTGCACATAAATTATATGGACCAAAAGGAATCGGAGCAATATATTTACGACGCGGTATTTCCATCGCAAATTTAATACATGGTGGCGGACAGGAGAGAGGCAGACGCGCAGGAACGGAGAGCGTTCCATTAGCCGTCGGTTTTGCTGAAGCTGTTAAATTATTCGATGCAGAGCAATTACGCTCTTCACAAGTTATTTCATCGTCACGTAATAAATGTGAAATTTTGCTTCGTGAAAGATTTCCTGAAATAATTTTTAACAGCAGAAAGGATAATGCTGTTCCACATATTCTAAATATATCTTTTGATTCTTCAAAAATCGAAATTGATGGCGAGGCATTATTATATAATTTTGATCTTGCGGGCATAGCATTAACCAGCGGATCGGCATGCGGATCGGGTGCTTTCAAACCTTCTCATGTTTTACTTGCGATGGGTAGAGATGAATCAACCGCCCGCGCATCTCTACGCATTTCCATCGGAAGAAGCACTCAGGAAGAAGATATTGAGGAATTTCTTAATAGGTTGAGTGAAATTGTTGATAGAATTGGAAGGAAAATTAAATAATTCTATTTCCTTCAAATCCGGTTTTTATTTTCCACTCATTAAGTACCATCCCGTACCGTAAACCACGTTCACTAACAACGATTTCTTGAAATCCGAACTTTTTCATTATTTCATCTAAGATCAACGCGCCTGCTCCAATAATATCTTCCCTTCCTATTGTTGCATCCGAGAGTTGAAAAATTTCACTCGATTCCATCGAAAGAAGTTTGAGTGCCCATCGTTTGATATCGATTGCTGATAAATGATATCCTTTTACTCGTTCAATCAGAAAATATTTTAGTCCTTGATCGAGGCAAGCTAAGGTTGTTGCGGTACCAGCTACTCCTATGATTATTTTCATATCCGATGGTGGATATTTTATGGACGAAAGATGTTTATGAATATATTCTTTTGCGTTTTCAATTTCTGAGTTTAATGGCGGAGAATGCAAAAAATAATTTTGGCTTAAACGAACTGCTCCAATCTGAAAACTTTCTCCTTTCAATTTTCCTGAAATATATTGAGTAATTTCAGTGCTTCCACCGCCGATATCAAGCACAATACTATTTTCTGGTGGAAAGTCGAATCCGCTCATAGCGCCAAGAAATGTTAATTCAGCTTCTTCATCACCCGATAATACTTTGATCTCGCATCCGCATTTTAAATTAATGAAATCTAAAAATATTTTTTGATTCTCTGCGTCACGAACGGCACTTGTAGCAGATACGATGAACACGTCTACCTGCAAATTGCGAGAAATGGATTTATAATCATTAATTATCGAAGCAACATCATCGAATATCCCGGGATCAATGATCTGCGATCCTTCGACTTTCCTTCCCAATCTTGGGAATCGCTGTTGATGATTCAGTAGGTGTATATTCCCGGCGTTATCAACATCGGCAATAAGAAGAAGTATTGTATTAGTTCCTATATCAACCGCGGCAATTCGCATTACTTCTTTTGAGCTGCGATGGCAATCCATTCATTCTCGAAAAGTCGTTCCTTGATTTCGAACGAATGCTTTGTTAATTGTTCTTCCATCTTCGGTTGGTCTATTACGAGTAATCCTGAGAGTACAATCATCCCTTTGTGTTTCAATAACCTATAAAAATCTTTCATCATCTCGATGTTTGTGTTCAACGTGAGATTTGCAGTAATCATATCGAATGCTTCATCATCGAATTCTGGGAGCTCTTTTTTATTTATCTGAATCCGAGATGTGACATCATTTAGCTGAATATTTTCTTGTGCGTTCTCAATAGACCAATCATCATTATCGATACCAACCGAAGAGCGCGCGCCTAATTTAATCGCGGCGATTGCCAAAATACCGGTACCTGTCCCCACGTCAAGAACATCGTCATTCTTCATTAAAAATAATTCAAGCAATTGTAATGATAGTCTCGTTGTTTCATGATATCCCGTTCCGAACGACATTTTCGGATCGATATGCAGTATAATTCGGTTTTTTGTATTACTGTATTCAGACCATGAGGGTTTAACAACGAATCGTTTCCCGATTTCAATCGATTGGATCGTCTTTTCCCATTCCGCGTTCCAATTAACTTCATTGATTGTTTTCATATCGATGACCGCATTTGCCGATATATGCCTGATCAAATTTTGAAGTTCTTCCTTAAAGCGATCGAGTTCATTATCTATTTGTTCGTGGTTGATATAACAAATTAAAGAGGTCTCAGTTTGTTCAAATCCTTGACACCCAAGTTCGATCATGGTCGGAAGAAGCATTTCTTGTTGAGCTTCAGTTGCGCTAATTGAAATTCTAAGATATGCCTTCATTTTATTTCCGATAAGTGTAGATGACATTTAATAAAACCTGACCTACGGCTTCCAAGCTTTCGGCACTGCACTTATCGGGTGTATCTTGGGTGGTATGCCAGTATCTGTTTGATTCATCCGGATAGTTAAAATCTATGATATCGATTGTTGGGATGCCTGCGTTATTGAGTGGAAGATGATCATCTGTCACCCAATTCTGAACATCGTCGCGAAACTGTGTTATGCCAAGGTCATGCGCAGTATTCCAAATTAAATCGACAATGTTCGGCGCGTAACCGATAGAATAACGTTCTTTTAAAAGTTCAAGTTGAGCATCACCAACCATATCGAGAAGAATACCGAAAACAGGTTTATAGTCTGCGGGTAAATTATTAGCAAAATATTGTGCGCCAAGTAAGTAGTTTTTTGTATCGGCTTCCTTACCGTAATCTTCTCCATCCGTAAATAAAATATCGATACCTATAGCGGGTTGTTTCAATTTTAGCTGTCGCGCAATTTCCATCAGCACTGCAACTCCGCTGGCACCATCATTTGCCCCCAAGACCGGTAACGATCGTTTGCGTATATCCGGATCCTGATCAGATCTTGGTCGCGAATCCCAGTGTGCAAGCAGTAAAATTCTTGTGTTTGCTTTAACATTAAATGAAGAAAAAATATTAGTAAGTTTCAAAATATTTCCGTCATATCCCTTATGCGAAAATTCCTGCCGATTAACCTTGTCCGCGAATTTTGCCATCTGAATGTTCAAATAGTTTAAACATTTTGAATGGGAAACGCTCCCGGGAACGCGTGGACCAAAGTCGGTTTGTTCTTTCAGAAAATTAAATGCTTTTTTCCCATCGAACTTTGGTACCGCTATCTGTTCACTTGGAATGGGTTTCGGCTGTGGACTTTTTGACGAATTATTGCGGTCTGAGCCGCAACCGCTGATAGCAAATATGATTAAGAATATTGAACTAAATATTTTCATGTTGTGGTCTAGTATAAGTTTATTCGTCAATCTACTAAAAACTGTAACCATTCGCAATGGCGGAGTGAAACTTTTATGCAACATTCTCGTTCAATAATACAACAAATATTTAAATCGTAACGAAGGATAATAATATGAAACCTCTTAGCGTCAGTACACGGCTTTCAATCTTGCTACTCCTTGCTGTCATTTTCGGAGCAACAATGATTGCCCTATCGATAAAGAACAAACCGGGAGGAACGGTTTACAGTTATGATTCTGATGGTGATAAAAAGTACGACCAGTCGTATGATGTCCAAGCGGGCGGTAATCTGATAGTCGATTCAGATATCGGAAATATTACTATCACCAGTGGCAACGATAACAAAGTATCCATTACAGTTGTAGCACGTGGTTCCGATAGATTTATTAAAAGATTCAGCGTGGAGTCAGTTCAAGAAGGTGCCGATATCAAAGTCCTGGGACGTGTTGAACAGTCTCATTTTCACCTATTTAATTCCGGATGGACAGATGTGTTGTTCGATATAAAAGTGCCTAAAGATTTTAATCTAAATCTGAACACAGCAGGCGGAAACATAGAAATTGAAAATGTTAAGGGAAAAATAGATGGTGAAACTTCTGGCGGAAATATTGAATTGATGGATATCGACAGTGATCTGAAAATGTCGACTTCAGGGGGTAATGTTAAATTAACAAATTGTGTTGGTTCGTATCACGTGGAAACATCGGGTGGTAACATGTATGCCGATAAAGTAACTGGGCCGATATATTTTGAAACATCAGGCGGCAATATAGTTGTTTCTGAATCCGACGGGAAAATTCATGCATCAACATCCGGTGGAAATATTGATGTATCTTTAGCCGACAATAAAGGCATCGACCTTTCAACATCCGGTGGAAATGTAAAGGTCAAAATTCCAAAAACAATTTCGGCAGATGTGATTGCCGAAGCTTCAGGTGGCGATGTTAGCTGCGATCTTGAATTCTCGGGAAAAATTAAAGACGGTAGAATGAAAGCGAAAATTAATGGCGGAGGAAATCAAATAAGTCTGGAAACTTCTGGGGGGGATATAGTAATCACTCCGAATGATTAAATCATTCTGTGGATTAGGTGAAGGTCCGTTCGGTGGTGCTGAGCGGACTTTTTTATTTTAGACGCATCCCGCAAAGCAATTCAATTATCCTATCTTCAATATTGCGCATCACTTGTTGCTCAACAGGACAGTGATTGATCAGTATACTGAATGCCAGCATCTCGTCGTCCTCGGTTCGCAGATAACCCGAGATGCAATTGTTGCCTGTTAGAGTTCCGGTTTTAGCATGAACGTTATTATAAGCAAGAGTGCCTTTAAATCGATTCTTCAATGTTCCATCAACACCTGCAATCGCTAAGGATTCAAAAAATCTTTTGAAGCTTGTTTTTTTAAACTCTGAACTCAATAATTTAACTATCGATTTTGGTGAAATGGCATTATACCAAGAAGCACCTGAACCATCAGCGAGAAATATAAGTGATGTATCGATATCCGATTTATATAAAATACCTTTCAGAAGATTTATACCCTCTGCCGTTGAACCTGGTTTATGAAGCAATTCCATTGAAATAGTTTTTAAAAGATTCTCGGCGCAAAGATTATCACTCTTCTTGTTCGCTTGCTGAAGAACCGAATCGATGTCATGTGATAGAATAAATAATTGGTGTGATTTATTGGGTTGTAATTCGATTGTATTGCTGAGCACTTCAATCCTTGCTGTTATGAATCTCTCTTTGAGAAGATGAAGGAAATATTTTTGAGGATCAGCAATACTGAGATAAAACTCTTGAGGAGAATCATCCGGAGATATCCTTCCGCTAATCAAAATCGTATCCGTTCCACGTATTCGACTAACTGTATGATACGGTAATGATGTATCGTTAGAAGTATAGGCACGATTGATAACCGAGAAATAGTTTGAGTGAGGGAAGAAGCCAATCGTCGGTTGTTTGTTCAGGAACATGTTTGTCGTGATTGTTATTTGAACTGCATTTTGATCTATACTGATCGGTGATATAACAGGAGCAGTAGGGTCGGGTTCATCGTCCCACATCCAACCGCGTCCCCATTTTATAGAATCAAAATAACTTACATCAAGTATGATACTGCCATTGATTCTGTGAATACCAAGTTGTTGAATTTTTACAACGATAGAATCAAGGTCTGCATTGCTGAAGAGAGGATCGCCAAATCCTTTTATTATTAAATTCCCATCAATTAAGCCTGAATTGATAGTACCATCGGTAGAAATAATTGTTTTAAATTGAAATTTGGAAGGAAGAAGCTCAATTGCGGCGGCAGTTGTAAGCAATTTCTGGTTTGAGGCGGGATGAAACAGCTTATCTCCGTTTAATGAGAAAAGAACTTTTTCTCTGTTGAGATCAACTACCTCAATTCCTATTGAGCAAACATTCAAAGATTTGTCGTTAATGATATTATCAATTTTGCTTCGCAATGAGTCCTGCATATTTCCCTGACCTGCAAAAATAAATTTTGCTGATAAGATCACCACGAGAACCACGAACTTTGAAGTTTGTTTTAATAGCGGAAAATGGTTAGATTTCATACCAATTATTAATATTAGTGGCTAAAGAATGTTAAAGTTCCTATCAAAAATATTCCCAGGTAAATCAGAAAAAGATGTAAATAGAATTTTACCAATCGTTAAACAAATTAACGAGTATTTTGAAGAATATCAAAAATTGAGCGATGAAGAATTGTGCGGAAAAACTACTGACTTCCGCTCCAGAATCTCTGAAGCGATAAAAGAATACGAGGAAGAAATTCTTTCAAAGAAAGAATCTCTGAAATCAAACCAAGAATTATCTCTCGAAAATCGTGAAGCTATCTATACAGAAATAGAAAATCTTCAAAAAGATCGCGATGGTATGATTCAGCAAGTATTAACAGAAATCTTGCCAGAAGCGTTCGCGGTAGTTAAAGAAACGTGCAGACGGTTGGTAGGGCAATCGTGGGAAATAATGGGGCATAAGATTTTATGGGAGATGGTTCCGTTCGATGTCCAGTTAATCGGCGGAGTTGTGCTGCACGAAGGTAAAATTTCGGAAATGGCAACGGGCGAAGGTAAAACATTGGTAGCCACTATGCCACTTTATTTGAATGCGTTACCCGGTCGCGGTGTTCACCTCGTCACTGTTAATGATTATCTCGCGTTGCGCGACAGTTTATGGATGGGAAGAGTTTTTGAATTTCTCGGTTTGACTGTCGGGTGTATTCAAGCTCAAATGGATCCGTCTCAAAGAAAAAAACAATATGGTTGTGATATAACTTACGGGACAAATAACGAATTTGGATTTGATTATCTCCGTGACAACATGGTGATATCACGTGATGAACTTGTTCATCGTGAATTTTATTATGCTATAGTCGACGAAGTTGACTCGGTTCTTATAGATGAAGCTCGAACACCTCTAATCATCAGCGGACCTGTAGCCACCGAAGATCATAAATTTTCTGAAATGAAACCGAGAGTCGAGCGACTTGTAAATGCTCAGCGGAATTTTATCACGAAAATTGTTGCAGAGGCAGAGCAGTTTATCACTGATGGAAAAACAGAAGAAGCAGGCGTTCAAATACTTCGTGCATTCCGAGGATTACCCAAACATAAACGACTTGCAAAAGTACTATCAGAGCCGGCAAATAAGAAATTGATGCAGCAAACCGAAATGGAATACTTGCGCGATCAATCACGACGAATGCACGAAATCGATGATGAACTTTATTATGCAATCGATGAACGGAATCATACGATCAATCTCACAGAGAAAGGTCGGGAACTGCTTGCCGGTTCAACAAATGATAAAGATTTCTTCATACTACCGGACATCGGTACCGAGATTGCTTTACTCGAAAATAATTTGAACATGCCTACCGAAGAAAAACAACTTAAGAAAGACGAATTAAACCTTCAGTATGCAGAGCGGAGCGATCGAATTCATACCGTTACACAGTTGTTACGGGCATATTCGCTGTATGAAAAGGATGATGAATATGTGGTGACGGATGACGGTAAAGTTATGATCGTCGATGAATTCACAGGTCGTATGTTGGCGGGCAGAAGATTTTCGGATGGTTTACATCAAGCGATTGAAGCGAAGGAAGGGGTTCGTATCGAACGAGATATGCAGACACTCGCTACAATCACATTACAAAATTATTTTCGTCTCTACAAAAAACTTGCCGGCATGACCGGAACTGCAGAAACAGAAGCGCCTGAGTTTTTCGATATTTATAAACTTGATGTAACTGTCGTGCCTACAAATCAGGATATGATACGGGACGACATGGAAGATGTAATTTATAAAACGAAGCGTGAGAAATTTAATGCGGTAATAACAGAGATAGAAGCGCTTCGTAAAGCTAACCGTCCGGTTTTAGTGGGTACAACATCCGTTGAAGTTTCTGAAACATTGAGCAGGATGCTCAAGCGTCAAGGTGTTCCGCATAATGTGTTGAATGCAAAACATCATCAGCGCGAAGCGGAAATTGTTGCGCATGCCGGCTTACCCGGCGGCGTTACAATCGCAACAAATATGGCTGGACGCGGAACCGATATTAAACTTGGTCCCGGTGTTGCCGATGCAGGCGGTTTGCATATCATCGGAACCGAGAGGCACGAAGCACGCCGTATCGATCGGCAGTTGCGCGGTCGTGCCGGTCGTCAAGGCGATCCAGGTTCATCAAAATTTTATCTGTCACTCGAAGATGATCTTATGCGTTTATTCGGAAGCGATAGAATTGCCGGTATTATGGAGCGGTTGGGATTGAAAGAGGGAGATGTTATACAACATCCGATGATTAGCCGTTCTGTTCAACGAGCGCAGAAAAAGGTTGAAGAAAACAATTACGCTATTCGTAAACGATTACTTGAGTATGATAACGTGATGAATCAGCAGCGTGAGGTAATTTATTCGCGTAGACGGCATGCGTTATTCGGCGAACGTCTCAGAGAAGATATTTTCGAAATGCTTGATGATTTTCTTGACACTACCATCGAAAAACATTACGAGCAGGGAGATGTTGATGAATTTCGTGAGACAATGAGAACTAATCTCTTGGTAGATTTCGCTGTTACACCGGAACAGTGGGATAAACTCGGCAAAGAGGGTTTGAAAGTAGCGGCATACAAAGCATCTCTCGATTTTTATAAACGGAAAGAAGAGCGCATCGGGGCAGAGAATATGTCGATGCTTGAAAAAATGGTTGCTCTTCAGGTTATCGACGAAAGATGGAAAGATCATTTACGCGAGATGGATGATTTGAAAGAGGGAATTCACCTTCGTGCTTACGGACAGAAAGATCCGATCATCGAATACAAAACCGAAGCGTTCAGGATGTTCGTAGAATTGCTCGATTTAGTTCGCAACGAAACGATGAACTTAGTTTTTAAATTATTCCCTCAACAGACGCAGGAAGCACCTATATTACGTCAACCTAAAATTAGCAGACCACAAAATATGACGATGACACACGAATCGTCTCTGGGTATGGGATTGCAGGCAAGTCAGGCGCCGAGCGGAGATTCTACAACAGGTGAACAAAAAGGGGCTCCCGAATCGCGCGCAGGCAAGCCACAGCCAATTCACGTTGGCGATAAAGTAGGAAGAAATGATCCTTGTCCTTGCGGCAGTGGCAAAAAGTACAAACAATGTCATGGAAAATAAAATAACAATTAAAAAATATTTCATTCATTATATTTTTGGAGGTTTCAAATGACGCGATTAACAAGCGTAATCACAGCCATTATTATTTTATCTTCTCAAATATTTGCGCAGGAAGATACAACCGCAAGGAAACATTCGTTATATAAAGGGATGTGGGCGTTGCAGTTTCAAATTGATGGATTGATTAATAATATTCGCCTATCCGATTTCCAAGGAACGGGAATTTCAATTAAAAAACATCTTACGAATGAATCTGCGATAAGGTTGGGGCTTTCGATTGGAACCAGCATCTCAACATCTGATGAAGATAATTATTTGAGTGATACAACTCTCCCAACGAAAACAGCGGATGATCATTGGTATAGTTTGAATATCCGCACACAATATTTACACTATTTAACAGAATATTCTGATGTTAAAGTATATCTTGGTGTTGGCCCCCAGATAAATTACCAATGGTCGAAACGCGAATATAGCAGTAATGTTAGCTGGACAAAATATTATTCAGTTGCATTTGGCATGAGTGGTGCAGTAGGCGCAGAAATATTTATCACTCGTTGGATAAGTGGTCATGTTGAGACTGGGGCATCGATTGAATATAAATGGGAAGAAAATAAATCAACAGTCTATGGTGGTATTCGCGAGACTAAAAGAAAATATTTTATTTTTAGTCCATCTTCTGTAAAACTTGGTATCTCCTTATATTTCTAATGAAACCGTATAGAATTAAATATTGGAAGGGGGTTTGAAGATGAAAAGAAAATATTATTTCATTGTAGTTGCCATTGTCGGAGCGATTGCATTCTTTGCCGGTGCATTCCTTCAATCTCAATCTTCTAATCCAATAGCAAAAGAGATTGTTGCATCGGCAGAAAAGATTATCGGTCTATCATTCTCAGATGCCAAGCGCGATTCGATGCTCGATGGCTTAAACGACCAACTCAAAAGTTATGAAAGCTTGCGCCAACTCTCTTTACCGAATGATCTCCCACCAGCTATCGGTTTCAATCCGGTACCGGTAGGTTTTCAATTTGATATGAAAAAGAAATCGTTCAAGTTGGGGAAGTTAGGACGCGTGGAATTACCGAACGATGAGAATGAATTGGCTTTTTACTCGGTTGCTCAATTGGCTAAATTAATCAAATCAAAAAAAATCTCGTCGGAGGATTTAACAAAGTTATATATCAGCCGACTTAAAAAGTACAGTCCAAAACTTGAATGTGTCATTACATTAACAGAGAGTTTAGCCCTTGAGCAAGCGCGCCGCGCAGATAGAGAAATTGCAATCGGAAAATACAGAGGTCATTTACACGGAATTCCTTATGGTGCAAAAGATTTGTTGGCAACAAAAGGAATAAGAACAACTTGGGGATCTGTGCCATATAAAAATCAAATGATTGATGAAGATGCAACTGTAATCAGTAAGTTAGAAGAAGCGGGCGCGGTTCTTGTGGCAAAGTTAACCATGGGTGAACTTGCATGGGGTGATGTTTGGTTTGGCGGTAAGACGCGAAATCCTTGGAACACAATGGTTGGATCCAGCGGATCATCTGCAGGTTCTGCCTCCGCAACATCAGCAGGTTTGGTTGCATTTTCAATTGGAACAGAAACATGGGGTTCAATCGTATCACCATCTACGGTATGTGGCGTTAGCGGTTTGCGTCCCACATTCGGGCGGGTAAGCAGACACGGTGCAATGGCATTGAGTTGGTCGATGGATAAAATTGGTCCCATTTGTCGCACCGCTGAAGATTGCGCAATCGTTTTCAATTCAATTTACGGTGCTGATGGAATTGACCAGAGCGTTTACGATTATCCATTCTCATATGACGCCAATGCCAGGTTGAGTGATTTGAAGATAGGATATCTGAAGACTGAATTCGACAGTATCAAGGAGAACAAGAATATTTATATTCAGACACTGGAAACTCTTCGTTCATTAGGTGTAAATCTGATTCCGGTAAGTTTGCCTAAATATCCTGTGAATGAGCTTGCATTCATCTTAAACGCGGAAGCCGGAGCCGCATTTGATGATTTAACACGAAACGGTCAGGATGATCTACTTGTTCGTCAAATTAAGGATGCTTGGCCCAATGTGTTCAGAGTGTCGCGCTTCATTCCTGCAGTTGAATATATACAGGCAAATCGTCATAGATTTGTTCTGATTCAGGAGATGGAAAAAATATTTGAAGAAGTGGATTGCTACGTTGCTCCGCCGTTCGAAGGAGATAATCTTTTATTAACGAATCTCACGGGTCATCCGTGTGTTGTAGTTCCAAATGGTTTCTCAAAATCAGGTATGCCAACAAGCATAACATTCATCGGAAAGTTATTCGATGAAGGGACAATTTTAACACTGGCAAAACAATATCAAGATGCAACCGATTATCATCATAAACATCCGAAAATAAAATAAACATGGAAGAAATTCAGAAAAAAATATTTCACTGCGGTTACGTTGCAATAATCGGTGCACCGAATGTCGGTAAATCAACCCTCATTAATCAGCTCGTCGGCAGAAAAATTGCCGCGGTAACCCGCAAACCGCAAACCACACGACATAAGATATTGGGAATCATGACGACCGATGAATTCCAGATAATATTTGTCGATACACCGGGCGTGATGAAGCCGGCTTACCTGTTGCATGAGGTAATGATGAAGCAAACGATTTCAGTTATCGGAGATTCCGATGCAATCATATTCATGCTGGATGCATCTATGGATGAGAGAAGCGATAAGATGCAACAAACATTAGCGTATAATCTCTTGAAAAAAACCGGAACGCCGATTATACCGGTTCTGAACAAAATCGATTTGTTAGACCAAACAATTCTTGACCGGCGGATCAAACACGCGAAGGAAATGTATGGTTTTGAAGAAATATTCTTAATCTCTGCTCTGACTAATACCGGAATCCCCGACATGCTTAATGCATTATCGTCTAAATTGCCGGAACATCCGGCATTTTATCCCGCAGAAGTTATCAGCGAACAGCCGGAAAAGTTTTTTGTTGCAGAAATAATTAGGGAAAAAATATTCGAACAGTACGAGGAAGAAATCCCTTACTCAACTTCTGTGGATATAGTAGAATTCAAAGAACAAGATGGACGCAAGGATGTAATTCATGCCGAAATTTATGTCGAGAAAGAGCAACAGAAAGGAATAATCATTGGGAAAAAGGGACTGGCTCTTAAAAAAATTGGAGAGGAAGCCCGCAAAGATATTGAATTGTTTTTGGAGCGTCCGGTTTATCTGCAATTATATGTTAAAGTACGGGAGAAATGGCGCGAACAGCATAAATGGCTAAAACGTCTGGGTTATGAATGATCAATTATTCTATCGCCGGAGTAGCGATTAAGCATATATGTTGAAGACAGAAAAATCTTTGATCATAGCTGGTTTCATCCTGATTTCAATTATCTGGGGCTCCACCTGGTTAGTAATAAAAGTGGGGCTAACAAGCATTACACCGCTTTACGGGATTTCATTCCGCTTCATGATTGCCGCCGGCATCTTGGCGATCATGATGAAGATGAGAGGAGAGAAGTTATATTTTGACAGAAGTTCGGTTATACAATACATAAATCTTGCAGTGCTTTCATTCAGTTTTCCTTTCGCATTGGTTTATTGGGGAGAACAATATATTGCATCCGGTTTAGCATCTGTATTATTTGGTGCTTATCCATTTGTTGTCGCTTTCGGCTCTCACCTTTATCTGCCAACGGAGAGATTAAACGTTTTGAAATCGATTGGTATTGTATTAGGATTCTCTGGAATCATAATCATATTTTGGACAGATCTCCACTTGGGTTCGGCAAATGTATTAGGTATGTCGGCAATACTCCTAAGTACAGTTTTGCAAGGAACCTCATTGGTGATATTGAAAAGGATAAATCATCCAATGAGTCCGACAGCTTTAAGTTTAGGCGGGATGCTATTCGGTTTGCTGATAATGATTCCGCTTGCAATTATTTTTGAAGATATCTCGAGTTTAAAGTTCGATGGGTCGGGCGTTGGTTCGATTCTGTATCTTTCAACATTCGGGACCGTTGTTACCTTTGTAACATATTATTGGTTAATGAAAAGAGTGGAAGTAGTATATCTCTCCCTCGTATCGTTCGTGACTCCGATACTAGCTGTCGCATTGGGAAGTATCTTGTTAAACGAAAAACTGTCGGGGCAGATATTTTTTGGAACAGGTTTCGTTTTGATTGGAATATTAACAGCAAATGGCGGCGATTTAACATTACAAATAAAAAAAATGTTAGGACGGGTAAAAAATAACGGTCAGTAAATCAATTATTATGGCTGAAAAATATTTTAAAAACCCGCACAACTTAAATCTTAGTAACAAACTTGCAAACCTTCCAAAAAACCCTGGTGTTTACCAGTTCAAGAATGCCAATAATGATATCCTTTATATAGGTAAAGCATTAAATCTTCGAAATCGTGTTCGTCAATATTTCCATCGGTGCGGTAATATTTCTTCACGAATTAAAGCGATGATTCCAAAAATTGCCGATATAGAACTCATAATCACAGATTCGGAAATTGAAGCTCTGATTCTTGAGGCAACTCTTATCAAGAAACACAAACCGCATTATAATATCGATCTTAAGGATGATAAAAGTTATCCATACATCGTAATCACGAAAGAACCCTACCCCCGTATTTTTGTAACAAGAAAAATCGTTAATGATGGTTCAAAATATTTTGGTCCGTACACTGAAGTCGGATATATGAGAGAGTCTCTCAAAATGATAAAGGACATATTTAAAGTCAGAAGCTGTAATTATTTTCTTGACGATGAATCGATCTTAAAGAAGAAATATAAATTATGTCTTGATTATCATATCAATCAATGCGATGGTCCGTGCGAGGGATTAGTCTCAGAAGAAAAGTATAATGAGATGATAGATAGTGTTGCACTTTTATTGAAAGGGAAAACAGGAAAACTGATTTCTGATTGGGAGGCACGAATGAATTCGGCTGCAGAAGGATTACACTTTGAAGAAGCGAAACGATATCGTGACGGTATAAATCAATTACGGATTTACAGCGAAAGACAAAAAATTATTGAGCCGAACCTTTCCGATAGAGATATAATCGCGCTTGTGAAAGATGTTGATGATGCATGCTGTGTGATATTTAATGTTCGTGAGGGTAAAATTACCGGTAAAAAGCATTTATTGATTAAAAGAGTAGAAGGGAAACCGGAAGAAGAAATTATTGAACAGATGGTTCAAAATTATTATTTAGATGCAACAGAGATCCCTTCTGAAATATATTTATCACACCGGCCGGTAAGTATATCGGTTATTCAAGAATGGCTAAAGAATAAGAGAGATGGTAGATTTAAGATCATCATTCCTCGAGCGGGTGAGAAAATACGTTTGATGAATATGTGCAAATTAAACGCTAAGATAATACTTGATGAATATTTGTCGAGAAGAAATTTGAGGAACCAAAAGATCCCCGAAGCGCTGCTGGTGCTGAAAAAGCATTTGCAACTTAAGACAATCCCGCACCGGATCGAATGTTTTGATATATCGAATATACAAGGGACCGATTCAGTTGCTTCCATGGTAGTATTCATTGACGGTAAACCAAGAAAATCGGAGTATCGAAAATTTAAAATAAATTCAGTACTCGGAGCAGATGATTATGCCAGTATGAAAGAAGTGATCGGAAGAAGATACAAGCGGTTGCTTGAAGAAAAGTCACAACCACCTGATCTGATAATGGTTGATGGTGGCAAGGGGCAACTGTCGAGTGCGACAGAAGTCTTAAAATTACTTCAACTGTGGAAAGAAGAAAAAAAAGGAGTGAGTATAATTGGGCTTGCCAAAAAATTGGAAGAAGTATATCTTCCTGAAACACCCGAACCGCAGAATATTCCAAAAGCGTCACCTGCTCTTCATCTGCTTCAGAGAATCAGGAATGAAGCGCATAGATTCGCAATATCATATCATAGGCAGTTACGCGGAAAACGAACTATCAAAACTGAAATCGAAGAAATCGGAGGAATAGGGAAGCAATATTCTAATAAATTGCTCAAATATTTCGGATCACTAAAAGGTATCCAAATTGCAAGTTATGAAAAGCTTAAGGAAATAGTCGGTGCTAAGAATGCGGTGAAAATTATTCAATATTTTAGTGAAAAATAAAGAAATGTGGAAATAAATGGATTCAAATTGGGTGTAGGAATCTTGACTACAAATTTTATATATTAATTCTCGTTACATATTTTATTAGAATATATTATATTTACTTAGTTAAATTTTATGTGTGTCTGGTTCCCGCTTCGAAATCAAGGCCCTCCCACTTGGTTTCACCGCCAGGCACACATTTTTTATTCTCCATTCTTTAGAAGCATTTCATTTATTTTTAAACATCAAAAGATTCATTATTCCTATCGTCGTAGTTATCAAGATTTTCGATATAAACAGAACTTGTCAAGTTTGTTTATTTCTCAACAAATAATTAGATTACTCAGCGTTTGGGCGATTAGCTCAGTTGGTTGGAGCGCACGGTTCACATCCGTGAGGTCATAGGTTCAAGTCCTATATCGCCCACAAAAAATTTAATTTATCAACCTTTAACCCGATCCCGAGAGTTCGGAAAGGAAACTAAAATGAATATTATTATTTTGACAAACCTCCACCTTTTTAATAAGGGTTGGAGGTTTTTTATTTTCTTAACCGGAGATAAAGATGATGCATAAAATAATTGATGAAACAGGTTTCGGACGAACCCTTACCCGTCTTGCTCATGAAATTATCGAACGAAATAAAGGAGCCGGGAATATCGCTGTCATTGGCATTCGTACTCGGGGAGAATATTTAGCCAAGAGACTTGCAGATATGATATCTTCGATCGAGAAGAAAGAAATCAAGATCGGATTATTAGATATAACTTTATATCGCGACGATCTGAAAGAAATACAAAATCAACCGTTGTTGAAAGGAACCGAAATATCTTTTGATGTGAATAAGAAAGATATCATCCTTATAGACGATGTCTTGTTTACCGGTAGAACAGTTCGTGCCGCTCTGGATGAATTAACCGATCTCGGCAGACCGGCAAGCATTCAACTTGCTGTGTTGATTGATCGGGGACATCGTGAATTGCCGATCAGGGCAGACTTCGTCGGGAAAAATTTACCGACATCGTTGGATGAGGAAGTAAAAGTATTGATGAAAGAAATTGATTCAGAAGATTCAGTCGTGTTAAAATATTTGGAGAAAGGAGAAAACTGATGCCACTTCAAAATCGCCATCTTCTTGGTTTGGAAGGAGTGTCTAAAGAGGACATCCAATTAATCCTTGATACTGCTGTTACATTCAGGGAAGTTTTAGAAAGACCGATAAAAAAAGTCCCGACACTTCAAGGAAAAACAATCGTAAATTTGTTTTTTGAAAGCTCCACCCGCACAAGAATATCATTCGAGTTAGCTGAACGACGTTTGTCGGCAGATGTTGTGAATTTTTCTGCTGATATGAGCAGTCTGAAGAAGGGCGAAACTCTCAAAGACACCGCACGCAATATCGAAGCGATGAAAATAGATATTGTTGTAATGCGCCATGGCGCACCAGGTGCTGCTCTGTTTCTAAGTCGCGTTATTGATTCCGTGATAATTAACGCAGGGGATGGAGCGCATGAACATCCAACGCAAGCCCTGCTCGATCTTTATTCGATACATGAAAAACATAAAACAATCAAAGGATTGAAAGTCTGCATAGTTGGTGATATTTCTCATAGCCGGGTCGCACTATCAAATATTTATGGTCTGAAAACAATGGGTGCTGAGGTTGCGATTTGTGGTCCTGCTACGTTGATTCCATCCGAGATCGAAAATCTAGGTGTGAACACATTCAACCGCATCGATGATGCCATCGCTTGGTCTGATGTTTTAAACGTATTGCGAATTCAACTTGAACGTCAAGACAGGAGTAACATCCCATCGTTGAGAGAATACAGAAAATATTTCGCTGTAACAAAAGAGAGAATTCAGAAAGCTGGTAAACAAATTACAATCATGCACCCCGGTCCAATAAACCGCGATGTTGAATTATCGGCAGATGTCGCGGATAGCGAACATTCAATAATTCTTCAACAAGTATTGAACGGTGTCGCTGTTAGAATGGCAGTACTTTATTTATTAGGTACAAGGAGTTGATCATGAAATATATTCTCAAAAATACAATCATAGTCGATCCAACAAATCCAATCCAAGAACCGGTTGATATTCTTATTATCGATGGTTTGATTGAAAATATCGGGAAATCTATCCCAACTTCAAAAAACGATCAGGTAATTGACTTGGATGGAAATATAATTGCACCCGGTTTCATAGATATGCATGTGCATCTTAGAGAACCCGGTTATGAGTATAAAGAAACGATTGAAAGTGGCTGTATGGCTGCTGCTGCGGGTGGTTTTACAGCAGTATGTTGTATGCCGAACACCAATCCGGTTATTGACGATGAATCTCTGGTCAGAGGGATTATCGAAAAAGCAAAAAGCGTCAATGGAGGAATTGTTGATATTTATCCAATAGCAGCAATAACAAAATCGCGGGAAGGAAAAGAGCTTTCACCTATGATGGAACTGGCTGATGCCGGAGCAATTGCATTTTCTGATGATGGTTCTTCCGTTGATAATGCTGAAGTATTAAGACGAGCAATGGAATATTCTACGATGGTTAACAAACCGATTATTCAACATGCCGAAGACCGCGAATTGGCTAAAGGTGGTGTTATGAATGAGGGTTTTGTTTCAACAACTCTCGGTATGCCACCCATACCGTCGATTGCTGAAACTGTTGTTCTCGCACGTGATCTCTTGATTGCCGGCTTGACAGGAGCTAAATATCATGCGGCTCATATCAGCACAAGAAAATCGGTTGAGTTGATTCGCGATGCAAAAAGAGCAGGAATATTCGCAAGCTGTGAAGTTACACCTCATCATTTTACTCTGACGGATGAAGTTGTTCGATCGTTCGATACTAATACAAAAATGAGCCCGCCATTACGATCACATGATGATTTGTTGGCTTTGAAAGAAGGATTGCGCGATGGAATAATAGATGTGATTGCAACCGATCACGCGCCTCATTCTTTTGATGAAAAACAAGTCGAATATTTATTCGCGCCATTTGGAATTGTGGGACTTGAAACCGCAATCGCTTTAGCGATAACAGAGTTAGTGAAAACAGGATATCTCTCTCTCGTTCAACTTGTTGAAAAATATTCGATCAATCCAAGAAAGATTTTGAATCTCCCGCCGGTTATGATCAAGGTAGGAGAGAGAGCTAACATGACAATCATCAATCCCGATACAAAATGGATTGTTTATGTTGATAAATTCAAATCCAAATCAAAAAATTCTCCATTTAATGGACGGACCCTCATAGGTAAAGCAGTTGGGATTTTCAACAATGGTAAGCTTTTGATGCACTAAATAGAATAGTGTCTGATATACTGAACTCTAAATTTTATATTTTTAGACAGTGAGGATGTAAAATCCCCAATAAAATATCAGGATGAATGAATCCTTTTGGCATGTTCTTTGGTTTATATGTAGCTAAAGAAGAAAGGAGATTTATCATGAAAACTATTATTGCCATTCTTAGTGCGATTGTAGTGTTATCTCAAATTGGTTGCGACGAGCATTTCTTGCAAGTCGATAACACCCCACCTCTATCACCAAAAGGATTATATGCGTTTGCAGGGGATGATTATGTTGAACTATCTTGGCTCGCGAACGGTGAAGCTGATCTTGAAGGATACAATATTTTTGTCAGCACAACTCCAAGCGGTAAATATCAATATATCGGTTCAACAAAAAGTGAAGCGTATTATGATAAAGATGCGAGAAACGGTATAACTTATTATTATAAGCTGACATCATATGATTACGACGGAAATGAAAGCATACTCAGCAAAGAGTATGCGTATGCTACTCCGCGTCCGGAAGGATTTGATGTGGATCTGAAAAATTATCGTGACAATCCGAATTATGCCGGATACGATTTCTCCACAAACACAATCGGACCTTATGATGATCAATACACCGATTTGTTCTTTGAATATTTTGATGGCATCTATTATTTCAATGTTTGGAATGATACAGAAATCCAAGATATGGGCTACACGAGTTCGCTTGATGAAATAGCACAATCTCCCACCCGAGGGTGGTCACCGACCGGAGATGTTCGCTTAATTGCGGGTCATACATATGTGTTAAAAACCTGGGATGCTCATTATGCAAAAGTTCGTGTGATTTCGTTATCTGCAAATCAGGTGATTTTTGATTGGGCATATCAATTACAGTCTGGCAATACATTTTTAAAGAAAATTGTTGCGAACGAAAGAGGAAAATTAAATGCAGCGAAAGGATTCAGTGACAGGCACAATTAAAAAACGGTCGGTTTGACTTTATTCTTTCTTTAGAGTATTTTTGATTCATGCACGATATGAATAAAATATCAATCACACTCTCTTTTTGGGTCTATTTTTGGTTCATGACAGTAATGGCTTTTGCTCAACCAACTGCAAATGTATCTCAATTTGCGACTGATGCAAGAAAATTGATTGCACTGACCGAAATTGCGATAAAGCAAGGGGAGATGAATAACATATCATCTGCGTTGGGTCGTGAGGTGACAATAAATATCCGCAATGGTGAAAGTGGGTTGTTCAGCTCGAATCAATCTGTTGTCATTCTTCAAAATTATTTCTCAACGAGAAGAATTGTGCAATTTGCTTTCACAACTAAACAGGATGATCGCGAATCATTTTATGCCACAGGAGGTGGGATATTTTCAATCAGGGGCCGTCGGGAACACTTTCAGATTTATGTCGGACTAACTATCAAGGATGGTCGCTTGGTTATTTCTCAATTTAATGTTTATTGATGATTTATCTTTAGGATTGAATTCCTAATCATGGGGAAAATCAAAAGAAAATATCTATTAATTCTGACCCTTTGTTTTGTTTCTATTATTGCATTAACATTCATTTATGAATCCATCAATACTGATGCGACTAAAAGAAATTGGCAAAATATTTCTTCCGATATAAAAGATGAACAAAAGCGATATATTCAAAATGAATTTATTCAATTTCAGCAATCGATTCTAAATCAACTGGAGCAACTATCAACAGATAGGTTTGTTGTTACAGCTATAAACGCTAAGGATGATCAAGATTCTCTATTTGATTATCTACTACGGGTCAAAAGCATTGGAACATCGATCGAGATATTCGATAGTAACAAAAATTCAGTCGCGTGGGTGAATGATTACGGTCCTCATATTCCACTTAAAAATATTGTTGATAGCGTCTCGATTACAATCATACAGAATCCTTTATTCACTTACATAGCGATAATTCGACCGATCATTGATAACGGGAAAACGTCAGGTTATATTGCGGGGAAGCGGTTACTCGATGTCAATTTGCCGCTCAGTAATAGATTCATCAATGAGAAGACATTTAGCAATACTTTTGCGGGAAAATTATCGGTCACACCCGAATTTCAATTTTCAAACGTGAACCATGAATCAGCGTCTAATAATAATTATTCAATTCCACTTATTGGGCTCGACAATGCGATATTGGGAGAAGCACATCTACCTGTTCCGACGATCGATGAATATCTGGAAGCATCATCCAACACTATAAATTTAATTAAAGGGATTTTAGAGATAATTATATTTCTCCTGGTTATTGCTTTTTTAAAAGAAGTTATTCGAAAATTTTCGGATGCAATTCAATTCATTATAATCACAATCTTAATATGGTCGGCACGCTATTTATTGATTTGGACAAACGTTCCGAATCAACTATTCCCCGCTTGGTTTAATCCGAAATATTATGCATCACCATTCGGTTACGGAATAGCACATTCACTTGGTGACTTATTTTTGTCGTCAATATTCGTAATGATAACCATTTTATTCTTGTGCTATTTTTATTTTAGCTATTATAAAACTCATGATAAAATAAGCAGTTATTCAAATAAATATTTAAAGATAATCAGTACCGCTCTTCTCGTCGTTATTTTTCTCTTAATAATTCGGGCAATGGCTGCGATATTCCGCAGCGCGGTGCGCGATTCAACAATCTCTCTAAACGATTTAACCACATTACTCCCCAACATAGAATCAACAGTTTTATTATTCGGACTGTTTTTCACTTTGTTTTCTATCGTTAGTCTACAAATGGTTATAATCGATTTAATACGTCGATTGATCAGTGATATCCTAAAGAAAAATAAAACACGGATATATGCCTGGACGGTAACCTGCATTATTTTATTGATGGGAGGAATAACATTCGGGTTAATTCAGAAGTCACCATTATTGTCTCTTGAGGCGCGAGCGGTTTTAACAATGGGACTAATCGCCGCAACATATATTGCAACTACCACGGCATATTCGAATTCAGGAGGAAATAGGTTACCAAGAGTTGGGATTGTTGTATTTATAACAGCGGTTCTGATCATGATGCCGGTTTTACGGGTAGAAATGGAAAACAAAGAATGCGCATCGGTGGAGAACTTTTCAAGAGTGGTAATAAAACCTACCAATGATTGGTTATCGTATCTTGTTGATCAAACTATAGCGGAATGCGTTGATAGTGATGCCGTTAAGACAATCAAAACTAACGATCGACAAGAATATTCTGTGCTTGCATTTAAAAAGTGGGCAAGAAGTTTATTGAGTACCGAAGGAAATATTTGTTCAATTAGATATTACAATTCGATAGGAGAGCCGATAAGCACTTTCAAAATTGGTGCTGCTATCTCGATAACTGATGATTCAGCGATAAAAGATTCAATATTTTATTCGCGATCATATCAAGTTGATAGAAACATTCGCGGTGTTTTAACAAGGTGGCATATAAGAACATCTGTTATGACTGATGCTCGGAGTGATACGATTGGTTCGGTCAGGGTAGAGATAACCGGTAATAAATTAACACTACTTAAAGGTGAAATTCCTGAAATATTACGAACTTCATCAAGACAAACTCCGGTAGGATTGGAACAACCATTAATGTTAACTGAATATTTCAGAGATACGATTGTTTCTTCATCCGAGGAAACTTTTTACGCCGGGAGAACGCTTCAGACAGGGATTAAGGAGGAGATACAAAAACGTAACAACTTTTGGATTAAAGAAGAATTTGATGGTAAATATTACGAAAGTTATTATTTCAAAGATGAAAATGATCCATCAGCCGAATCGATTTATAACATCCGGCGTCAGGAACCGGGATATTTTTTAAGCTTTTTCTGGTTTATAAGAATAGGTTTTATTTTCCTAATACTCGGCGTATTCATTTTTATTGCTAATTATATCTGGAATATTTTTAATAAGAAAAATAAAATATTCAGTTTTGCCGAGAAATTACTTATATCATATCTAGTCGTGGCTGTCTTTCCTGTTTTATTTTTCAGTTATTACAACAAGCAAACAACAAACAAACGTGTTGAGGTAGATTTGCAATCTCAATTGCAAGACCAAACAGAGATTGTAGTTACTGAACTGAAACGTCGGTTCGATATCAGCAATCCGGTTTCTATCTCGCGGGTTTATGATTCCGATTGTTCAAATATTGCAGAAGATATCAATATCGATTTCGATATTTACTCATCAACGGAATTGAGTTCCACGAGTATGCCGGAATTATATGATGCGGAGCTCCTAGATTCACATCTTGATGCTTCCGCGTATCAAGAGTTATTTATCAGAGGACGAATGTTCTGTTCGCAGAAAAAGGTATTAGGAAATCTGACTTATGTCGTTGGGTACAGACCATTACACTCGGAGGATGGTAGAATTATCGGAGTTATTAGTGTACCCACACTGCTTAAGCAAAGTCAGCGGGATATGGAAATGGTGCAATCTAATGCTGTTTTGTTTTCGATTTTTGGAATTGTTTTCGCGATTTCAATCTTTTTAGGTTTGATATTGTCGCGTCAATTCGGTATTCCAATCCAAAACCTGATTGAGGCAACCCGTGAAATTGCCCGGGGTAATTTATCATATAAAAGAAAACTATTCCGCTCTGATGAATTAGGCGAATTAGACCGCGCTTTCGAAAAGATGTCTCATGATTTAAAAAACAAGCAAGATCAGTTGATAGTTGCTCAGAGGGAAGCGGCTTGGCGGGAGATGGCTAAGCAGGTAGCTCACGAAATTAAAAATCCGCTTACTCCGATGAAGTTATCGCTTCAGCACCTTCGTGCGGCATTTCAGGATCGTGCAAAAAATTTAAGTGAGATCGTGGAAAAAGTAACAAGTACGACACTTGAGCAGATCGAAACCCTTAGTAAGATTGCCACCGAATTTTCTCACATGGCGAAGATGCCTGCACGGAATATGCAAATGATAGATCTTCATCAAATTCTCAATGAATCCAAAAATCTTTTTGGCGAATATAAAGGTGTCATTATTAATCTTAATCTCAATGCATCACGATCTATCATCCGAGGAGATCACGATGAGGTTCGGAGGGCATTTATCAATATTTTAAAGAACAGTGTCCAGGCATTGAAGGAAAAAGGAAAAATAACTATCAGTTCCGAAGATAGAAATGAAAACATCCAAATTAAAATCATTGATGATGGTCCCGGATTGAATAGCGAAGCGCTGGAGCACTTGTTTGAATTGAATTTTTCCACCAAGTCGGAAGGTATGGGAATCGGGTTGGCAATTGTGAAAAAGACAGTAACCGATTTCGGAGGAACCATAGAAATTCAAAGCAATCAAGGTGGTGGAGTGGTGGTCTCGATTATCTTTCCGCTGATATAATGATGGTTATTAAACCGAACGTTTTCTCTTTCGATCAAAAATTAGTCTGTGCTCTCAGCACAAGAGTTGGAGGTGTGTCGGCTGAACCGTTTGGTATGAACCTTAGTTATAAAGTCGGAGATCGGATTGAAAATGTTACGATGAACCGTGAATTATTCTTTAAGCACATGGGTATTCCGCTTTCATCAGTGGCAATACCGGGTCAAATTCACAGCGATAATATTCAGATAATTTCCGAATCCGGAGAATATCCCAACTGTGATGGCTTAATTACAAATTCCAAAAATTTGTTTTTAGTTGTTACCGTCGCCGATTGCATACCGATAATGCTATACGATCATCGAGCTCAAGTATGTACCGCGATACACGCAGGATGGCGAGGGACAGAAAAAAGAATATTACTAAAAGCGATTGAGATATTACGCTCGAATTATTCGACAAGAATAAGCGACTTGTTCGCGTACCTTGGACCTTCCGCGCGAAAATGTTGTTATCAGATTGGTGAAGAGGTTGCAGATAAATTTGATAAAAAATATATAAAACATGAGAAAGGTACAGGTCTAAAACTCGATTTAATTGGGATTAACGTCGATATACTGAAAGAAGTCGGTGTGGAAGAAAATAAAATTGAAGTTGCTGAGTACTGTACGATCTGCAATCCGTCGTTATTTCATTCATATCGCAGAGATAAAGATTTATCGGGGCGGATGATGGCTGTAATTGGAATAAAACGCGAAGAAAACTGATTTCTTCCGGAAGATTGTTATTGATTAGATATTTTCATACATTTTTCAAACAGAAAATGTAGATCATTGGAAAATAGAAGAAGAATATGTGTGGAATTGTAGGATATATTGGAGAGAAAAACTCTTTACCGATATTAATTGAAGGATTAAGAAGATTAGAATACCGCGGGTACGACTCTGCAGGTGTGGCATTAATTCAGAATAAAGAATTGGTCTTGCATAAACAAGCCGGGAAAGTGAATGAATTAGCCCGGCTCGTCGAAGGGCAAAATATTTTCGCTTCTTTGGGAGTTGGCCATACAAGATGGGCGACTCACGGTGAACCGAATGACGTAAATGCGCATCCGCATGGCGATTGCAATGATGAGATCGCAGTGATTCACAACGGGATCATTGAGAATTTTGCAACATTAAAACGAAAATTAGAACGCGACGGTCATGTGATGCGAACAGACACCGATACTGAGGTAATCGCACACCTTATTGAAGAATTTTATAAAACCGAAAACGATTTATTCAAAGCCACACGTCTGGCTCTCCTCGAACTTCAGGGTACTTACGGTTTATTGGTCATCTCTAAAAATGAACCTGATAAAATTATTGCCGCTCGAAAAGGAAGTCCTTTGATGCTTGGTATCGGTGAGGGAGAAAATTATGTTGCTTCGGATGCTGCGGCACTTATCGATCACACAAGAAATGTTATCTACCTTAACGATGACGAGATTGTATCCGTTTCAAAAAAATCATTTTATATAAAAACCATACACGACAAGGAGATAATAAAAAAAGTAGAAAAGTTAACTTTTGATTTGGAGCAGATTGAAAAAGGCGGATTCGAACATTTCATGCTGAAAGAAATCCATGAGCAGCCCGAATCGATTCGCAATTCAATCAGGGGCCGTTTGCTTGTAGATGAAGGCATAGTGAAATTAGGCGGACTTGAACGTGGTCTTGATAAATTGTTACAGGCACCGAGAGTTTTAATAACTGCATGCGGTACATCGTGGCATGCGGCGCTGGTCGGGAAATATATGTTTGAACAATTAGCACGAATTCCGGTTGAGGTAGATTATGCTTCAGAATTTCGATATCGAAATCCAATAGTTCATTCGGACGATGTTTTACTCGTAATTAGTCAAAGCGGAGAGACTGCCGATACTTTGGCTGCACTTCGGGAAGCAAAATCGAAAGGTGCATCTGTACTGGGATTGGTGAATGTGGTAGGCAGCACCATAGCCCGAGAAACAGATGCAGGTGTATTCATTCATGCCGGACCGGAAATCGGTGTCGCTTCAACAAAAGCATTCACTTCACAGTTGGTGGTTTTATCACTGATATCAATTCTACTTGGCAAACATCGTGGTATGCCTGCCGATCAGGCAAAACTATTGGTGGAAGATCTTGCCTCCATCCCTTCTAAAATACAAAAGGTGTTGGAAAAAGTTGATCAGATAAAAAAGATTGCCAATGAGTTGAAAGATGCCAAGAATGTTCTTTTCTTAGGACGCGGAATAAATTTTCCAACCGCATTAGAGGGCGCTCTCAAGTTAAAAGAGATTTCGTACATTCATGCCGAAGGTTATCCGGCTGCTGAAATGAAACATGGTCCGATCGCCCTCATCGATGAAAAGATGCCTGTTGTTTTCATCGTTCCAAAAGATGCGATATACGAAAAAGTATTGAGTAACATGCAAGAAGTAAGAGCAAGAAAAGGACGTATAATTGCTATTGCAAATGAAGATGATGATGAAGTGGAGAAGCTTGCCGAGTTTGTTATCAAAGTACCACGAACCTATAGTTATTTTGGACCGATTGTTAATGTCATCCCGTTACAGTTGCTTGCTTATTATATTGCTGTGGCGCGTGGGTGCAACGTCGATCAACCTCGCAATTTGGCGAAAAGTGTTACGGTCGAGTGATAAATTTTTGATTTAACCTCAAAATTTCCTATTTTATACCCCATTGTCTTAATTAATTTTAGTCAGAAAGGAATGTGTCTATGACACGCGAACCTAGATTCAAATCGTCTGAGTGGGCACTCATTTTAGGTGCTTCAAGCGGATTCGGCGGTGCAACCGCGGTTGAGCTGGCTAGGAGAGGGATGAATATCTTTGGTGTTCATCTCGATCGGCAGGCAACGATGCCTGCAGTTCAACAAATTCTGAAAGAAATTAAACATGCCGGCGCTAAAGCGGTTTTTTTTAATATAAACGCTGCCGATGCCATTAAACGAGCGGAAACACTCGATGAAATCAAAGAACGATTTAATTTTGAACATGGAAGCACCGTTAAAGTACTTGTGCATTCATTAGCATTTGGAACTTTAAAACCATTCATCTGTAAGAAAGTTGAAGAAGAGATTACGCAAGCGCAGATGGAAATGACGCTCGACGTAATGGCGCATAGTTTGATATATTGGGTGCAGGGTTTATTGAGCAGGAATTTAATGCGTTCGGGGGGAAGAATTTTTGGATTAACAAGTTCAGGGGCTCACTCGGTAATTCCAACTTATGGAGCGGTTTCAGCTGCCAAAGCCGCACTTGAATCACACATCCGACAACTTTCGATGGAATTAGGGCCTTTAGGAATTACCGCAAATGCTATACTCGCAGGTGTAACAGAAACACCGGCTCTTAAAAAGATTCCTGGTGCTGCTAATATGATTCAAGTGGCAAAATTGAAAAATCCTCAGCATCGGTTGACTCTGCCCGAAGATGTTGCGCGCGCCATAGCATTGTTATCGCAGGATGATTCGTATTTCATCTCCGGTAACGTGATCGGAGTTGATGCCGGAGAGGATAAAGTAGGATATGTCAGTTTAAAAAGTAGTTCACACTCTGAATAATCAATCACCAAAATAAAAGAGATATTATGATTCAATTTGATTTTACCGATGAACAGAAAATGCTGCGTGATATGGTTCGCGATTTCACAATCGCGGAGATAAAACCTATCGCCGGGAAGATGGATGAAGAAGAACAGATGTCGAAAGATCTGATCGATAAAATTAGAGAAACAGGATTGTTGGGAACAGTTTTTCCAACAGAATATGGCGGCGGCGGTTTTGGTGAGGTTGGATATTGCATAGCTCAGGAAGAGGTTGCGCGCGGATGTTTATCAACGGCAACTTTTATAGGTGCTCATCAATCTATCGGTTCAAATGCGATTTATATCGGAGGAAGCGAAGAATTAAAAAGAAAATATTTAGTACCGCTCGCGGAAGGAAAATATATCGGAGCGTTCGGATTGACGGAAACCCAGGCAGGTTCCGATTCATTCAATCTAAGAACAAAAGCGCGTAGAGACGGCGATGATTGGATTATTAATGGTGAAAAAATTTGGATCACCAACGGACCTTTCGCAGATATCGTTTCGATATTCGCACGGACAGAAAGAGGTATAACTGCTTTCGTGGTTGAAACAAAATCTCCCGGATTTAAAGCCGGTGCCAAAGAAAAAAAGATGGGACTACGGTCAAGCGCAACCTCTACGTTAATGCTTGATAATGTCCGCGTTCCTAAGGAAAATATGATTGGAGACGATGGACGCGGATTTCTCATCGCGATGAAAACGTTGGATGCGGGCAGATTAGGACTTGGCGCATGTTGTGTTGGTGCCTCAAAGGAATTGATGGAATTATCAACTAAATTTGCCAAAGAACGAAAACAATTTGATCAGCCGATCTCGCAATTTCAAGGTATTCAATTCATGCTTGCAGAAATGGCAACCCTGATTTATGCAATGGAATCTGTCGTGTATCGCACAGCGGCAGCATACGACCGCGGAGAACAAATTTCACGCTATTCAGCTGCGGTTAAATTATTCTGTTCAGAGGGACTTGACAAAATAGTTGATCTGGCTGTTCAGATTCATGGTGGTATGGGTTATTCCAGAGAATTACCGATCGAGAGATTTTATCGGGATTCTCGCATAAATAGAATATTTGAAGGTACGAGCGAAGTTCAAAAATTAATAATGGGGCGCGAAATTTTAAAACGCAACGGATCGTTTTAAAACTTTGTTTTTTCGTTCAACTTTCGTATATTCAAAACAATATTTGATGACTATTCTCATCCATCCGTAAGACTGGTAATCAAAAAATAATATTTAACGACTTCCATCAAGGAATCATCATGGCACAAAAGACAAAAAAGAAAGTACAGGCAAAGCGACCTGTGGCTAAACCGGAGCCGAAGGAATTTTCGATTGTCGATTTAGCTCGTGAACTTAATTCCTTTAATGTTGATAATTATTGGGATCTCGGCAAATTTTTGGTCGACAAAGTTATGCCGACAGCCCGAAAACAGGGTATGTTCGAAGATCAGGTTCTCAAAATGATATCTTCTCAACCCGGAATTAAATTTCCATTTTCGGTATTAAAACAGTGCCAACAATATTATTCATATTATCCCGATGTGAAGAAAAGATCATTACCGGAAGTCTTCTATTTCGATCTGGCTACAAAAATTGATGAATCCAAACGCCGCGATCAGTATGAAAAGATGGCGGTTGACTTCAAATGGACAATCTCTGATCTTCGTAAGAAAATTCATGATGATGATCTTGCAAAGCGGTTAGATGAACGGACAAAATATGGTTTCGATTTAAAAGAGCGAAATGTTTGGTCGTTCGATACCCCCGATCCAAGGTTTGGCAAGGTTAATTTTAAAGGACGATTGCCCGGTCAAATCATTGCAAACGCACTTTTTTATTACACAAAAAGTGGCGATTATATTATCGATCCGTTCGCCGGGAGTGGTACCTTAGCCGATATTATAGATACGATTAGTTACTATCAGGATAGAAAATATAAGTTATACGATTCGAATCCCGTTGATGAGAGGATATCCAGAAATAATATTCTGCTCACAGGAATACCTGAACAATCGTCGGCAGTTGATTATATATTTTTAGATCCTCCGTCTGAATTTACTCAAAAAGATTCTTCATCTGATTTCGAAGTAAGTTTAGACGCGGCTCGTGCAGATTTTCTGCTGAAGTTTAAAGGTATAATCCGCGAGTGTTCACGTGTATTAAAATCGGGTGGGAAAGTTTCTATAATTATTGAGCCGGCATTCGCAGGGAAAGAATTTATAGATTTTCCGAACGAAGTAACTCATCTTTTTAGAGAGATGGGATTCAAAGGGATTGGTAAAGTATATTTGCTGAAACGTTCGAGCGAAAGTGCCTTGAAAATGGCGGCCGGCATTGCAGAAGTAAAAGGTATCAGAGCATTAACTTCTGATTGTCGCGAGATGTTGACGTTCCAAAAATCGTAAATAAAATTTTGTTTAACCGGACAGGTAGCTCAGTTGGTAGAGCAACGGCCTGAAAAGCCGTGTGTCGCCAGTTCAATTCTGGCCCTGTCCACATGAAAGTGTTAGTAGACAATAACCTGCTAACACTTTTTTAGTTTCAGCGAGGTGGGTCAACTTCAGAGACTGTATCAAAGTATTCTCACCATAATAGCATATCTCTTGTTTGCCATTGAACGATTCAATGAATATATCACTCCAAAGACTGTCTTACTCCTTGAATTTGATCATTTGAAACATTTATCGTATTATTACGATACAAGACATATGGGTATATCGAAAAAAGAAGTGTTTAGTAAAAGTCAGAATCGGCTGGCCGATGTTGCAAAAGCACTCGGACATCCCGCGCGCATCGCAATTTTGCAATTTCTGGCAAAACAGAATGCATGTATCTGCGGCGATATTGTTGATAAGATTCCACTTTCACAGGCAACAGTTTCGCAACATCTTGCAGAGTTGAAGCGATTGGGTCTTATTAAAGGTGAAATTGAAGGACCACGAATCTGTTATTGTATAGATCAAAAAGCATGGAATGAAGCAGAACAAGTACTGTCTCAATTCTTCAACGATATTAATAACTAGTTTTGAAAAATTGTTACATTGATGAATCGTATTATTGCGACCAAACCTAGAAGGAGAAATGAAATGAAGACAGAACAAGAAATTAAAAAAATGGTTAAAGAGAAATACGGAGCTATAGCACAGCAATCGAATATTCAAAACCAATCTTCGTGTTGCGGCAGCGGGTGTGATTGTTCCAATGTCGAGTTTTCAATTATGGCAGATGATTATACGAAACTTCCCGGTTATCTTCCAGAAGCTGATCTTGCTCTTGGGTGCGGACTACCTACTCAATTTGCAAAGATTAAGTCAGGTGATACTGTAGTTGATCTTGGTGCAGGTGCTGGCAATGATTGCTTTGTTGCCCGATCTCTAACCGGTGAGACTGGGCGAGTAATCGGAATAGATATGACCGAGGCGATGATAGAAAAAGCACGATTAAATACTTTAAAGTTAGGTTATACGAATGTGGAATTCAGATTTGGAGATATAGAGAAACTGCCTATTGAGGATAACACTGCTGATGTGGTTGTAAGTAATTGCGTGATGAACCTGGTACCTGATAAGAAAAAAGCATTTGAAGAAACTTTTCGAATCATTAAAAGCGGTGGACATTTTAGCATATCGGATATTGTCTTGCAAGGGGAACTTCCAGATGATCTGCGTAATGAGGCTTCGTTGTATGCCGGTTGTATTTCCGGTGCTGTTCAGAAAGAAGAATACTTGGGTATAATCAAGGAAGTCGGATTTAGTAATATTGTTATTCAAAAAGAAAAGAAGATTGATATACCCAACGAGGTTTTTGCGAAAATTCTAACAGTTGAACAAATAAGAGATTTTAAAAGAAGCCACCTTGGAATTTTTAGTATTACAGTTTATGCGGAGAAGCCATGAAGACTTATCAATTAATCATCAATGGGATGAATTGCGGGCATTGCGTGAATTCCTTAAAAAAAGAATTACTAAAAATACCAAACATAAAAGTAAACGATGTAAGAGTCGGTTCAGCGGTAGTTGAACTTGAAGAATCAAACACTACCAAGGAAATATTAACTAAAGCCATTGAAACAGCCGGTTATGATGTTGTCTCTATTCAGTAATAGCGAAAATAAATTGTTTGACTACTTTTGAAAGCATGAAAGCAAATATCAAGACATTGATTATTCCGGTTGAAGGTATGACGTGTGCAAGCTGTGTCAGCCGTGTTGAAAAAGTATTAAAGAATATTGACGGTGTCGAGTCTGCGAATGTGAATTTGGCTACAGAGAAAGTGACAATAACGATTGATTCGTCAATAGCAAAAACACAACAACTAATTGCCGCAGTCGAAGATGCAGGCTACAAGTTGATCCTTGATGAGGTGGTCGCATCCAAGGGCTCAAAATCTTCTGATTTCTATTCCAAACTTAAAAAAGAATTTATTCTGTGTGCAGTGTTAACAGTGCCAATCATGTTCATTAGTATGGTAAGTATGACCGACTGGTTCATGAATATCTCACTGTTGGATATGAATGGAATCAATAAAATTCTGTTCATTGCGACATCCATTGTGATGTTGGTATCTGGGAAGAGATTCTTTTCAATTGCTTGGAAACTTGCAAAACATTTTGATGCCGACATGAACACGCTTGTTGCGGTCGGTACCGTAGTTGCCTATCTCTATAGCTCAATGACAGTATTATTTCCTAATTGGGTAATTCAATCGGGACACGAACCTCATCAATATTTTGATACGGCGGCGACAATTATCACGCTTATTCTTCTTGGGAAAACTCTCGAGGCACGTGCGAAACAGCGTGCATCCAATGCCATGAAAGAGTTAATGTCGATTCAACCAAAAATAGCGCGAGTTAAAAGAGATGATGAATACCTCGAGATTGCAATTGATGATGTCATCACAGGAGATATCATTCTGGTTCGTCCCGGAGAGAAAATTCCGGTTGATGGTATAATTGAAAAAGGAGAAACTTCAATCGATGAATCGATGATGACCGGCGAGAGTATTCCTGTCTCAAAATCTGTTTCCGATAAAGTAATCGGTGGATCGATAAACACAACGGGAAGCATTGAGTTCCGAACCACCGCGGTCGGAAAAGATACGGTGCTATCTCAAATTGTTCGATTGGTTGAAGAGGCGCAAGGATCGAAAGCACCGATTCAATCGCTCGCCGATAAAATAGCCGGAATATTCGTTCCCGTCGTTCTTGGAATATCAATTATCACTTTTATAATCTGGCTTATGGTTGGTGCTGAATTTAATATTGCGATGATTAACTCGATTGCTGTACTAATTATCGCTTGTCCGTGCGCATTAGGACTTGCAACACCAACTGCGATTATCGTAGGAACGGGAAAAGGTGCTTCAATTGGAGTGTTGATTAAAAATGCTGAAAGTTTAGAACGAGCCGGGAATATCGATGTCGTTGTATTCGATAAAACCGGAACGCTAACTGAAGGAAAACCTTTAGTGTCAAATATCAGAACATTTAATAATTTTCAGGAAGAATTAGTTTTGCGGTTATCTGCATCGGTCGGGCATAATTCCGAGCATCCGCTATCGAAAGCAATAGTAGAACTATCTCAACAAAGAAATATGAAATTGTCTACCGTGGATAGTTTTCTTTCCAGTTCGGGATATGGTATAATCGGTGATGTGGATGGACGGAATATTATTATAGGAAATTCAGCATTCATTGAAAAATATTCTATAAGGATTGTTGATGCAGAGAAAATTGTTAAAGATCTTGAAAGTGAAGGAAAGACTATTGTATATGTTGGCATTGACAAAATATTAGCGGGTATCATTTCCATATCTGATAAGATTCGAAGTACGTCTAAAGAAGCTGTCCAATCACTGCATAAGGTTGGGATAGATGTCGTACTTCTGACCGGTGACAATGAAACTACCGCGAAAACTATTGCAAAAGAAGTTGGTATCACGAAGGTAATTGCCAATGTTCTTCCGGATTTAAAAGCGCAGCATATTCGAAATCTGCAATCAGAAAAAAAGATCGTTGCCATGGTTGGCGATGGAGTTAATGACGCACCTGCTCTTGCCCAGGCAGATGTGAGCATTGCTATGAGTTCCGGGACAGATGTTGCGCTTGAAACTGCCGACATTGCAATTATGAGACATGACCTGAGAAGTGTAGCCAGGTCGATTCAACTTTCCAAGTCGACGTTGAGAACTATAAGACAAAATCTGTTTTGGGCTTTCGTTTATAATATTATCGGGATTCCACTTTCAGCATTTGGGATGTTAAATCCAACATTCGCGGCTGGAGCGATGGCATTCAGTTCGGTAAGTGTTGTGACAAATTCACTGCGGTTGAAATCAAAAAATATATGACGAATGTGATGAATGTTCCAAATATTTAATCCAATCTGAATGAGAGAAATGTTCTTACTTTTCACTCAAAATTGGTGACGAATCAGAGAGATTACCAGACTTCCAGACTGCTAATCAATTGACTACTTAATTCGGTTAATTGTAACATTTTTCATCTTTACTCGAATAATTGGAACCGGCAAATTTCTAATTTTGTTGGCTTTCTTATATTCGACTAAATAAAGATGATTGATGTACACAATTTTTCAACCGATCAATCAAAAAGGTAGGTATTCTTTGAAGAATGGTGTGTCAAAAAAACAACCATAATTCAATACAACAAAGGAGATAATCATGCGAAGATTAATATTAAGTTTAATGATAATTGCTTTACCGGTTGCGACTCTCGTGGCTCAGACAGCAGACGAAATTATCACAAAATATATAAAAACGGTGGGAGGATCGAAGAATATCCAGGCGGCAAAGACACTCGTCCGCACGGGTAAATTTATCGGAGGTGGTGGATTCGAAGCCGCAATCCGGTCGGAGAATAAACGTCCGAATCTTGTAAGGGAAGAATTTACCATACAGGGAATGACCGGAGTAAATGTGTATGACGGGAAAACCGGATGGAAGATAGAACCATGGTCGGGTAAACGGGATCCGGAATCCCTTGGTGAGGAGGAAATGAAACAAATAATCGAAAGCTCTGATTTTGATGGACCACTCGTCGATTATCAGAAAAAAGGGAATACTGTAAAATTAGTCGGTGTGGAACCTGTAGAGGGAACGGACGCACTTAAACTTGAAGTGAAACTGGCGAGCGGTGATGTTCATTATTATTACATGGACACTGATTATTACGTACCGATTAAGATTGGGATTAAGAGGACTATCCGCGGTGAAGATCGTGAGTATGAAATATCACTCGGGGATTATAAGGAGGTAGATGGATGGTATCTTCCATTTTCATTTGAAGCTAACGCGAAGGGAAGCCAGGATAGATCCAAAGTAACATACGATAAAATCGAAGTCAATATTCCTATTAAAGATGACCGGTTCATGAAACCAGATGCTCCATCTAATTCAACTCAGGGCAAATAAACTACTTTGAAAATAAATTCAACAGACCTCTCGGTGATTGAATTTTAAGAAAGATAATTTCATACAATAAGGAAATGAAAATGAGAAAGATAAAATATTCCTGTATAATACAAGCAATCGTGATTAGTTTACTTATCGTTGTTACACTACAAGCGCAGCAAAAAACACCACCTGTAAAGATTGATCCGGAGACATTTTCCGGACTTGGTGCACGCAATATTGGTTCCGCAGCAATGAGTGGCCGTATATCAGCGTTCGATGCTGTGCAGGAAGGACAACGATTGACACTCTACGTCGGAAGTGCAAGCGGTGGGGTGTGGAAATCAGTAAATGGTGGTACTACTTACAAACCGGTATTCGATAAACAGCCGGTGCAATCAATCGGTGCCGTAACGATCGACCCGACGAATTCAAAAGTTATCTGGGTCGGGACCGGAGAATCCTGGGTACGCAACAGCGTTTCGATTGGTGATGGTGTTTACAAGTCTACCGATGGTGGTGAAAACTGGACAAATATGGGTTTGAAAGAATCTGAGCGTATTGCAAAAATCCTTGTTGATCCGACCGATGCAAATGTTGTTTATGTTGCGGCAACCGGAAAATTGTGGAGCGACAGCGATGAACGTGGTGTTTATAAAACCACCGATGGAGGAAAAACATGGACTAAGATACTTAAGGGTGCAAATCTTTCTACTGGATGCGCAATGCTTTCTATGGACAAACAAAATCCTAAAACAATATATGCCTGTATGTGGGATTTCCGGAGGAAAGGATGGACATTCCGATCAGGTGGTGAAAACGCAAATGCTTTCAGTGGAAGCGGTCTGTTCAAAACAACAGACGGTGGAGCGTCGTGGACAGAACTAACAGATGCGAATGCGAAAGGTCTTCCATCTAAACCATGGGGGAGACCAGCCGTGGTGGTTGCTCCATCAAATTCTAATGTTGTTTACGCGTTCATAGAGGCCGAGCCGCCAAAGAACGGTCTTTATCGTTCTGATGACGGTGGTTTAACTTGGCAAGCACTCGACCGCAGTCAGAGTATGCTCTGGCGACCATTTTATTTTGCCAACCTAATCGTTGATCCGAAGAATGAGAAAAAAATCTATAAAACTGACGGACCGCTTATCATGAGCACAGATGGTGGTAAAAGTTTCAGTGGAATATCTGGTGGGGCTCACGGCGATTTTCACGATGTCTGGATAAATCCGGACAATACAGACCACGTGATTACCGGTGATGACGGCGGCATGTGGTACTCATACGATGGTGCCAACAGGTGGTGGAAGGGTGATAACCTACCTATCTCTCAGTTCTACCATGTCAGCGTTGATATGGACAGACCATATCATGTTTATGGTGGATTACAAGATAACAGTTCCTGGGTAGGTGCATCGCAGTATCCTGGCGGTATCACTAATAATCAATGGGAAAATATGTATGGTGGTGATGGTTTTTGGATGTTCGTTGATCCATTCGATCCGGATTATATCTATGCGGAAGCTCAGGGAGGAGAGATAGGACGTGTGAACCGTAAGACTCATGAGATTCGCAATATCAAACCACTTCCACAGTATAAAGAAGGGAAGCTGCGCTTCAATTGGAATACGCCTATTCATATTAGTCCAACACAAAATGGAACCGTTTATCTCGGCGCCCAATTTCTGTTCCGCTCACGCGATCAGGGGCAGACGTGGGAACGTATTTCACCAGATCTGACAACCAACGATCCGGAGAAACAAAAGCAGGAGCTTTCAGGTGGTGTTACAGTTGATAACTCATCAGCCGAGATGCACACAACAATTTTCGCAATTGCGGAATCACCGCTAAATTCTAACCTCATCTGGGTTGGAACGGATGACGGTAACCTTCAACTCACGCATGATGGAGGAAAGACATGGACGAACGTTGTAGGAAATATTCAGGGCTTACCGAAATATGCGTGGGTATCTTCAATTGAACCGAGCCATCTCAGCGAAGGAACCGCTTATGCAACATTCGATCTGCATATGTTCGGCGATATGCGACCATATGTTTTTAAAACAAATGATTTTGGAAAAACATGGTCTCAAGTTGTTCCTCTGGAGTCAGCGGTTCGCGGTTTCGCGCATGTCATCAAAGAAGATTTAGTAAACAAAGATCTTTTATTTTTAGGGACAGAATTCGGTCTATGGATTACACTCGACGGTGGAATTCAGTGGGCACAGTATAAAGGTGGTGACTTTCCGAATGTGGCAGTTCACGATTTGGTAATCCACCCTCGGGATAACGATCTGGTAGTAGCAACACACGGCCGGGGAATCTGGATCATCGATGATATCACACCGTTGCGGGCATTGACTCCGGAAATATTGGCACAAGACGTTGCATTCATAACAACTGAATCGACTATCCAAAGAATTCCAGCCGGTGGTGGTTGGGCGAACGGAGACGCTGCTTTTGTTGGCCCAAATTCTACAGATGATGCAACTATTACCTATTATCAGAAGAAGCGCCATATCTTTGGCGATCTGAAGATCGAAGTGTTCGATCAGAATGGGAAATTGCTCGGAACCATTCCTAGCAGTAAGCGCAGAGGATTGAGTCGGATGACATGGTCGATGCGGATGAAACCACCCAAAGCTCCAACAGCTGCAACAGCCGCTTTCGGTGCATCGGTTGGTCCGCGCGTGTTACCTGGAGAATATACCGTTAAGATGACCAAAGACAAAAAAGTTTATTCTACCAAACTGACGGTTGTTCCTGATCCGCGGTCAAAACACACAGCGTTTGATAGACAATCACAACTTGATCTCTCGTTGAAGCTTGCAGGTATGTTGAATGATATGACGTATGTTGTCGATAGGATTAATGGTGTCCGTTTGGCGCTCGAAGAGCGGGCATCGAAACTTTCATCAAATGCCGCACTTAGTCAACAGTTTCATAAAGCATCGGGACAAGTGGAAGAACTCAGGAAAAAGATTGTCGCTACCAAAGAAGGCGGAATGATTACCGGTGAAGAGCGGCTTCGTGAATTTTTAGTCGATCTCTACAGTAGTGTTGTAAACTATGAAGGCCGTCCTTCGCAAACGCAGGTTGAACGTGCAGATGCGGTCAAAAAGGAACTCGCAGATGTTGTGAAGGAATTTGATGACTGGAGCAGAAAAGAACTGGACGATTTAAACACGATTCTCATTAATAATAAACTTGATCCTGTTAAATCACTTACTCGTGAAGAATGGGAGAAGAGTGACACAAAGCAGTAAAACCACACCTGTAAATAAATAGAAATCTTTCTATTCAAAATCAAAAAACCCAGCTTGTTATGGCTGGGTTTTTTATTGGTTTAAAACTATTTATACTGATCTGCGATCCATGTCGTGTTGATCTGGAATATTTGTTTTTAACAACACAATTTTAACAATCACATATCAATAAACATCTGTGGTATTTCGTAACTATCGGTGGTTAAATATAAAACCGGTTTTCGCTTCTTAATCTTAACAACTTTATAATAACTTTCCAATTTCGCAAGATCATATCCAAAAGGAGAGAGAAGGGTTTCAACCGCTTTAAATAACAGTTCGGTATATTTTTCAATATCATATCCGTCTTCGTGTTGATAGGTTAATAAGCTTTTCGCTTTTTGTGGATCGCGTTTTCCCGTTTGATCGATAATTACATATTCAATTACTTCTCCCGCTTGAATATTTACACCAAATTGCGCAAGTTCACGAACCACCATCGCGTTGACATTATTGTTTGCATATTCGCCGGCATCTTTTTGAACTCTACGTCTGAGCACCAACTCTCTTGGATCAACATTACCATTACGTAACTTGCGAAGGTAAAATTCTGCTTCCCGCAAAAGCTCAGGAACTAATTCGTGAATATCGGAAATACTTTTTGCTTCAGAAAGCATCTCAAGCAATTGTGCCTGCATTTTTTTAACGTAGGGCGGTGAGTCTTTTCGCCGTGTTTCTATACCGCGCATTTTGATTTCACCATGATCGTACCAACCTACGTATTTTTGCGCTGCCGGAATACCGGGATCAATCTTCGAGCTTGGAAAAAGAATCCAATTGTAAATCCCCTCCAGAGAAATATTAACTCCAACTACATTTTTGATCTGTTGGGCTAACTTCTCGTAATCTGAATGTAATGCACCCGGTTTTTTCAGCCAAATGCAATCTATGATAGCGTGAATAAGGTGGTAATCATTTGCCTCAGCGATCTCTTTAGCTGTGAGAAGAGCTTCGCGTGAAAAAGCGTTCACTGATTCGTGCGCTTCAATTCGTCCGAAGCGCGCGTTTTTGTATCCAAGATAACCGAAGCAAGTAACCAACATCCACTTCAGCGCATTCTGACGGCGTTCGTATTTTTGGTGCTCGGCAAGTGTTGTTGCCGCTTTTTTCTTTGCTTTGTAGTAAGCACGTTTTTCGAGAACAGGTTTAAGTGTTATCGGTACTATGCCGCGCCGCTTTTCGCAAATCGTGTAACCAAGTTCCGGTACTTTGTTGTTGCAACAACATTTGCAATTAATTGTTTCAGGACTTATGTTATGCATCTCCATCAAGCTTGGATACATGCTGGCAAAATCAAGCTCGGCAACATTCTCATGATAGCCGAGTTCGGGCATGAAAACGAGTCCGCCACGGTCGCTCAGTAATAATTCATCGGCAGTTTTGAAATCTTCGCCTTCTTTCTTTTCAGCAGGTATGAGGATGTTGTTTCGGTACGCGTAACTCATCTGCATGCTTGCCAGTCCTGTGCCGATAGCCGCGCGTGACTGTTTTTGCATAGGAAGCTGCGTAAGTCTTGCAAGCTCGATGACACCTTCAATGTCAGATTCACCCATGATAAAACTATTTTCAGAATCCATGTGCCATCGTCCTGCCAGCATAAACGCGGCATCACGGTGGATTACTTGTCCATACGTCCAATAACTTCGTTCTTTGGTATGGAAATACCCCTGTGATTGATCGCGGTTCAATAAAAGAGGGATATGGCATTTTATTGATGCATTAAGAAGTGTTGGAAAGAGTGTGGCATCGCCCCAATCGGAAATTATGAGGTCGGGGTCGTAATTGTATAAGTGCCAGTTGATAGAATTAAGAACTTCCGCCGGATCATTTTGCTCGATGGCGTATGTGCTGCCTTCGTAACCGATTTCGAGATTCAGTGAACGGGAAAATTTTGCTGAAAATTCCGTGTTCTGCAATTTCATGATCCGCAGATCGGGTACATGATAATTACAGGCATCGAATTTATCTTCAATAATAATCTGTTTAAGTATGTTGTTCTCGTCTATGCGAAATTTACAACGAGCGAGAGGAAATACCTCTCGGTCGTATAAATACATTTGCGCAACGGGAATATTGCTGTTATAGAAAACAAAGTGTGGGAAATATTTCTGAAGCGTCCAGACGCAGTTGTTCAGTTGAAGCGGATTGTGGACGGTGATTTTTGTTACATCCCATTCTTCGCCGGAAAATAATTCCAATTTCTTTTCTCTTCCTATTGTTACTGGAAGTTTGAAACGCTGTGCCAGAGTCAATAACCGTTTCATGTCGGAAGTTCCAAGTTTCATGTAGAATGATGGATGAAACGGATCAAAGCAGTTGTATGCTTTTCCGTTGTCGCCGATTATCCAGATAACCATGCCGTTGCGGATAGGATAGAGGTCGAAGAAATAACCATGTAAATAGTGGGTGGTGAACTGTGAGTGCTGAATTGTCATAAGATTAAGTCAAAATGTAAAACTAAAAAAATTACTCTCTAAAAATTACTCTCTGCTCTATGCCCTAAACTCATCGCCGGCAACGGATATTGGTTGATCACTCTGTTCTTCCAATAATCCATTTTTCCATTCGCATGAAACCGACTTCATTTTTCCGATGCCTAATTTATTTTCAAGTAATTTCATTTTCTTATACATTTCAAGCATCATTGCCATTAAAATTGTTTCCATCGGTACTTCGTTTGCGATGAAAGCTCCGGCAGCGAGGTGAAGTTTTGGTGCGCGCCATAGTTCATCAAATAACTGTTGATCTTCTTTTCTTAATCCTCTGCGAAATTTACTCCATGCATCTCTGTTTTTGTCGATGACTAGCGTGAATGTATCGTTGTTTCGTCCCATAATTGTTTTTTCCTTTCTTCTTTCAATCGAAATCCATTTTCAGTTATATCTAAAATTGTCGCATCATCCACTGCGTCTTTCACAAGTTTAAAGATGTTCTCTTTGCCTTTTGGCGGGTTTGCCACTTCAATATCGGCGATGAGAATATGATGATTTTGCTTAACCAGTTCTCTAAGTGTTTGCAAAATTCGATGCAGACTTTGCTGACACTCGTGTGGCTTTACCTGTTCATCGTAATACGTGTCCAGAAGTCCCAAGATGACCACAATTTGGCAATGATGGGTTGCAAGGAAGCGTGGAAGCTTTGTGGTGATTGCCGCCTCTGTTTGAAATGCGGTGAACGCGCGGGTTACGTGCGTTCGATGCAGCAGGACTTTCGCCGGAATGCCAAGGTAGGCCGCAACCTTCGAGAGTGTGTAGCTGTTGAATCGCACCGCGCCATCGATTACTGCAATTGGCTGTTGTGTTGCACTGCCGATAATAAGCCCGACGGTAAATACAGATGAATGCCCGTGTAGTAAATGAAGCTTAGCCGGTTGTTTTTGAAACTGTCGGGCAATGATGCTGAATTCAGCAATGTCTTGAATTTTGGCGATATGTGTGAATTTACTTAACACTCAGAATTTAGAACTCTCTGTTTTTATAATACGACAAAAATGTCTATTTGTCAAGTGTCAAATAGATAAAAATGTCATATATCAGTTAAATTTCTGAGGTTCTATTTTTAATACACTCTGAACTGGGAGATGGAGTGAAATGGTGGAAAGAAACAGTTAAAAACAGGACAAAACTGTAAGCAAAAACGGGAAAAGCATGCAGGGAAATTCAAGGTGTGTGGCTTAGCGCACATTCTTCGTACTCAGAACTCCTTAATATATTCCAGTTATAAGTTGTCTTATCTTAACCTTTTTTCAAATGCAATTATGAATGATATCGTGATAATAATCTTAATCGTTTCAATCGTATCAGTTATATATTGGTATGTTCCGATTTTTCTTCTGAACTATCTTTCCTCATCAAAAGTGAAAGAACAAAAATCAAAGCGAAAATTGACTGATATTATTCAGCGATTGGCAACTTTTTTATAGATTGTTATAATTTAATGTAATATCAGTAAAAATTGCTCCCAGACGACCATTCGGTCTTTTAAACAGCATTTCTCCCCATTTTAATTGTTTCCTTGCTACTTCAGAATATTTTTCTTATATTTTTAAGCCCATTTAGATTTTTTTGAATAATGGGTCATTTAGAGCCCGTAGCTCAGGGGTAGAGCATCTGCCTTTTAAGCAGAGGGCCGTTGGTTCAATTCCAACCGGGCTCACAAACCAATCCAAAAATTAAAACCTAAAATTGAAAAGAAATATTTTCTTTTGAAATTTTGATTTTTCGATTGATTTTGCGCGAGTGGTGGAACTGGCAGACACACCATCTTGAGGGGGTGGCGCCCGGAAGGGCATGCGAGTTCAAGTCTCGCCTCGCGCACACCATTAATAAAATAATGCTTGACTTTGTGATGCTTGTTTCCTATCTTTCGAATGTCATGAAAATACCACGTTTTCAATATTATTTCATCTTACTGATTCTCTCTGCAAATATTACGATTGCTGATGTAATTAAATCTGGATCAATGAATGCTGTGAGTGATGGTGTTAATGTCACGCTCCGATGGGTCAGCGAAAACGAATCAAATGTTATCAGTTATGAAGTGCTTAGAAGCACTAATCCTCAGAGCGGGTTTATCGCTATTGCAGCACTCAATCCTACAGGTCCTGCTATATATGAATTCGTTGATAACACAGCTTTCAAAAAAATTACAACGGTTTATTGTTATCGTATTAAAGTTAAATTCACAACCGGAGAAAGTTATTTCCCGGCGCTTAATGAACCACCGATAACTGTCGATCATAACGTCTCTGGTGTGCGGAGAACCTGGGGTAGCATCAAGGCGATGTTCAGATAAGAAAACAAAATAGATTTAAAATCTCTAAAGAGCGAAGATTTTTATCCCGCTCTTTTTTTTTAATGTGATAAATGATGATAATCAAAAAACAACTTATACTCGCATCGCGCTCACCGAGGCGACAGATATTACTTAAGCAATTAGGTCTAAAATTCGATGTTGTTGAAAGTGGTGTTGATGAAGATATCGACCACATCCAGATACCTATCGAGCATGTAACAATACTGTCACAGCAAAAAGCTATTGCTGTTGGTAAGCAAGTGGAGAATGGATTTGTGATCGGCGCTGATACGATAGTAGTTCTTGATGGAAGAATTTTAGGGAAACCGGAAGATGCTAATGATGCGATTAAGATGTTGGGTTTATTGAGCGACCGGATACATAAAGTGTTCACGGGATTTACGATACTCGATCGACCTTCGAATAAAATCTATTCGGATTATGAAATGACAGATGTAACGTTCAGAAAAATCTTCGATGATGAAATAAAAGAATATGTCCGATCCGGTTCTCCATTAGATAAAGCGGGTGCTTATGGTATTCAAGATGATTACGGTGCGGTTTTTGTGAAGAAAATTGATGGATGTTTTTACAATGTAGTTGGATTTCCACTCACAAAGTTTTATCTTGCAATAGAAAAATTCCAAACAGAATTAGGTTTACTCTAAAGGTTCTTTATGAAAAATAAAATAAGAGTAGTTGTTGCAAAAGTCGGGCTTGATGGACATGACCGTGGTGCGAAAGTTATTGCGGCGGCACTCCGCGATGCCGGTATGGAGGTTATATACACAGGATTAAGAAAAACACCCGAGATGGTTGTTGAAGCTGCACTCCAGGAAGATGCCGATGCTATCGGTGTGAGTATACTAAGCGGTGCGCATATGACGATATTTCCGAAGATACTTAATTTAATGAAAGAGAAAGGTATCGGAGATGTTTTGTTGTTCGGTGGCGGAATTATTCCTGAACAGGATATCATAAGTTTAAAGAATCTCGGTGTTGGTCAGTTATTTACACCCGGTGCATCCACCCTGGATATTGTCGCGTACGTTAAAGATTGGATTGCGAAAAAGAATAAAAACTAATTATTCGGAAAATTCCTCGTCAAGCAAAATGCGAGGTTCGCTGAATTGTTGTTCCGGCTCCTCCTCGTACCTGGTTTGAAATTCAGATTCAACGATTCGGGATTGTAATCTGATATCGGCAGGAGAAAATCCGAATAAATCTGATTCTGAAAATATATTTTGGAAATCTTCTTCATTAAAAAGCAATTCAAATTTTTTTGCAAACTCGTTCAATCTTTTAATGTAATAATCAACATCTTCGTCCGGTGAATTGACATCCCATTCCTCAGTCAATTTGAACTTCTCGGTCTCTCTCCTGGATTCTGTCGCTCCGGCGACATAGTATGAAATTACATCTCCACTTTTCCAATTCAATCCGGCCGCGAGTGCAACTTCGTATCCTGTAGTTTTATTTCTTCTTCCCGATTTAATGAGATTACTATATTCGTCCGCATTATCCCGCAATATTTCTGTTTTTGATAGTAACCGGATCGGTATTTTATGATGTAATATTCGATTCTTGTAATCACAAAAAATAAGATGCAACCTTCGAAAATCTTTTTGCAAAAGTGCCTCAACAGCTTGCCTGATAAAATGTCGACCGAATGGTTCCAGATTACGCGATGTAAATCCCGATCCTTTCAGTATGATCTTGTCATCGTAAGAGATTAATGCATAATTTCTTTTTTTATAACTGAACATTCGTTTGAATCTGTTCTTGATGGTAATGCAAATAACGCAACCCAATTCGTTTGAGATGTTACTCACGAACAATGATTCTTCCTCGATATCACTAACTGATGCGGGCGGAACAATATATGCCTGTTCTGAGTCGATCATTAAGACAGTTCCTCCGCGATCATTGATGAGAGTTATTAATTTTTGAATCAATTCGATACTTTGGTTTGTAATCGAATCGTGCGCCGAAAAATCATTGAATAAAGCCCGCGGATTTCCGGTGTATTCATAAAACGTATTTATTAATGATGTGATTACGGAATAATGATCCGAATTCATTATTGAAAGGTCATTTTCCATATCCTTTTTTATTTCGAAAAGAGTTTTCAGTAGCTCACGAAATGCATTCAAATTATCATGCTTGAAATTAAGATTATTTTCCATCATGAGATTGGGAAAGATTGACTCGATATCCAGGCATATCACAGGTTCAAATATTCCTTGATAAAATATCTCTTCGTAATTCTTGATTGAGGTGCTGCCGGTCGATGGTCTGGGAACAGAATGTTTCTGACGTATATATTCTCTCAAAACAATCGATTCGATTTTTGTGGATATATTTGTCCTTGCAACTGTATCGTAATTAAAAGGAACAATTTGTGTCAAGAGAAATAGTTTTGAAGAAAGAAGAGAAGATATTTTAGCAATCTCATTAATATTGTTTTTTGAATTCTCTATTACTGTTTCCGGTTCAGTGTCCCATACCCGGCTTACCTGTATCGGATTCAAATGTGTCCTGATCTCGGGTGACAATCCAAGGGAAGACGAGATCGATTTTATGGATAAATCCGCCGGGGAAATTCGCCGGTCGGCATGCAACTGTACAAGATGCAAAATATCGATAACATGTCTACCATGAATTTCTATGGAAAAATATTCAGTAAACCTATCATGGGATGAAAATTTATTTTCAAGAAACCTGGGGACAGAACCGTCGCGCCCGATAGCGAATTCGATATCATGTAATTCACACCGCGATGAAATATACGGTAAGACATAGTTATAAAGGTCGTATCCCTCAATAACATCGGGATCAATCTCGTTGATAATTTTGGTGAATTCAATCAGGATATCTTTTTCAGATTTACGGCGGCATGTTAATATTTTCTCGAAACCGAAATTGCTTTTGAGAGTAATTACAAGAATCCGATCTTCGGGGCGCATCGGATTCCATGTTTTATTTCCGCTTTTAATATTAATCTGGATATCGATTTGAAGCCGGTGCAAATCAGAAAAAAGCATCCCTTTAAAAAGTGTTCTACCCGTTTGCTTTAAAAATTGAGCAACTGGGTCGGTACGTAGATGTATCACCGGAAGTTCGTGGTAATTACTTATCTTTGATGGAGCGTTCTCGTTATACTTACTCAAAACGTAGTGAACTCCATTCCACATTTCCGACCAACATGAAAAAGCGGCAAGATAACGAAAATAATTATCGCCGCTTAATTCTTTTATCCAATGCTTATGCGGAAAGTTTTTTAAATAGACAGAATTTGAAATAAAGAAGAAAGGATAAAAATTAGCATCTTCCGAAACGATTTTATCGTCAATACGTTTATAAAGCCGCATTGAGCGATCGCTTGAAGGATGAACTGCAACGATTTTTTCTTCAGGGTTAGAACCGTAAAGAAGTTCGTTCATTGTATTCCGAAATCACGATTTTCTCGCACGCTCGAGGAACGGTTCGATGATGTCCATCGGTAATGGGAAAATTATTGTGGAATTTTTATCGGCACCGATTTCTGTGAGCGTTTGCAAATATCGTAATTGTAATGCGATTGGTGTCTCGCTGATAATTCTTGCCGCATCCGAAAGTTTTTGACTTGCTTGGAATTCACCTTCGGCATGAACAACTTTCGCTCTCCGCTCACGCTCGGCTTCTGCCTGCTTCGCCATTGCCCGCTGCATTTCAATTGGAAGATCGATCTGTTTCACTTCGACGTTCGATACTTTGATACCCCATGGTTCGGTGTGTTCATCTATAATCTGTTGTAACATGCGATTGATTTTATCTCGTTGTGCCAGAAGTTCATCGAGCTCCGATTGTCCCAGAATACTCCGGAGAGTAGTTTGCGAGAGTTGAGATGTGGCAAACAGGAAGTTTTCCACTTCGACTATGGCTTTCTCCGGTTGTACCACGCGGAAATATAAAACCGCATTGACTTTTATGGAAACGTTATCTTTGGTGATGATGTCTTGTGGTGGGACATCCAATACAACTGTTCTCAAGCTTACTTTCACCATCCGATCGATAATAGGTATCAGGAATATGATTCCGGGACCCTTTGCACCCATTAATCTGCCTAATCTGAAAATTACACCGCGTTCATATTCTCTCAACACGCGAATGGCATTCGATAAAATTATAACACCGAATAAGACTATTACGACAAGAAATACTGATACAGTTTCCATGGTACTCTCCGTTAAAATGATCTAATCAATTTTTCTTACTTTTAATTTTAAATTTTCTATTTCTTCAACTCGAACTTTGGACCCTTGATTTATGAATTCCGCACGGCTTATTGCTTTCCAGATTTCGCCATGAACTTTTACTAATCCTTCAGGTTGTAAATCACTAAATACTTCACCGACTTCGCCTATGAGTCCTTCCATGCCGGTTGTGGTTTTTCGTTTTTGTGCTTTTATCCCCATACCGATCGCGAATACGAAGAATGCAACAGTAAGGAGAATTGTTATCAATATTATTTCCCAAGATACAAATATGACTTCTATAAACGAACTTGTTTGAAATAACATTATCGATCCTAATGATAAAGATACAATTCCGCCGATGGTCAGTAATCCGTGGCTAACGACCTTAATTTCTAAAAGAAAGAGAACAATTGCAAATAAGATTAATGCGAGCCCTGCATAGTTTATCGGCAGGGTGTGCATTGAGTAAAAAGCCAACACAATGCAAATAAAACCTACTATACCGGGTAAAATTGATCCGGGATTATAAAGTTCGAATAGCAATCCATAAAAACCGAGCATCATCAGAATGTATGCAATATTCGGATCTGAGAGTATATCTAATATTTTTTGTTGAAATGATTTATCGAAATTTGTTATGACCGCATCTTTTGTTTCTAAAGTTTTTACACCGCTTGCCGTTTCAATAGTTTTGTGATCGATTAATTTTAATAATTCCTGAATGCTCACCGCAATCGTATCTATTACACCTAAATTTATTGCTTCTTTTTCAGTGATTGAAATACTTTTACGAACTGCATCTTCAGCCCACTTAATGTTCCGATGACGTTTTTCACTTATAGTTCTGATAAAAGCAGCGGCATCATTCGTTGCTTTTTCAATCATCACTGAATCTTTTTGCTCACCTAGAGTTACCGGATGCGCGGCGCCGATGTTCGTACCGGGTGCCATGACCGCGATATTAGCGGCGAGAGTTACAAAAACACCAGCCGAGGCGGCTTGTGATCCTGCCGGAGATACATAGACAATTATCGGAATACGTGAAGATAAAATATCTGACACTATGATACGTGTAGATTTAAGAAGCCCTCCGGGTGTATTCAAATTGATTATTAAACATTCTGCGTTGTTTTCAGTCGCATGAGTGATCGCATCATGAATATAATCAGCTGACGCCGGATTGATCGCACCATCAATCGTGATAGCGTGGACAATGGATTGTTGAGAATAAGTGAAGTTACTAAGGAGTGCATATAATAGAAATATTATTTGTAATTTTTTCATATAAGTTGAAAAATTACTCGGGTTAATGCATCTTGAGATTTTCTCTCTGCATATATAACTATAATTCTTGCGGAAAGGGTGGGATTCTCCGCCAGAGGCGGATCAGCCTTCGGCTGAGAACCCATGTTCCGCTTTTGATAATACTCCATCAAGGAATTTTCTTCCTCGTCCAGATTTCAAAAAGATTTCTCTCTTCCTGGCTGAATATTTATCTTCGTATGTCTCATGATAAATAATTATCCAGGGAATACCTGATTTAGTGAAATCTGTTTTACCAGCATTATGTTCTTTGAAACGCTTATTAAGGTCTTCTGTGAAACCGATATATCGTTTTTTAAGCTTATCGCTCCATAAAACATAAACATGATACATGCGGAAAGGGTGGGATTCGAACCCACGGACCGCTTTTGACGGTCACACACTTTCCAGGCGTGCCAATTCAACCACTCTTGCACCTTTCCGTTCTGGGTTCAATATAAGTGAAATCCACGAAAAAGCCAAAAGTTTTATCGAGTCATTTCAATCCTATTTAGATTAAATGTATCGAGTTTTGAGTTTTTCGAAAAAATAATATATATTAAGCTTCATTAAACGACCATCTACCGATTACTCTTATAATGAGATTACTAAAAAATTACCGCAATAGTTTTGTTCCTATCCTCCTGATAATTTCTTTTTTTTCTGCTTATTCCCAAGAGGAAACGATCCTAAATAAACCATCAGTCGACGTTGAAAGAAAGTTTACAAGCGTTGGTAACATTGGATTAACAATAACTAATTTTGGGACGTTAGGAACCAGAAACAGTTTTTGGCCCACACAACCTTCTTGTGAGTATCCGCGTGGGTCACGAATAGAACATATCTATCAAGGTGGGATTTGGATTGGTGCTCAGATGAAAACATTCGATCCGCTCGATTCAAGGAATGGTCAGATTTTAGTATCTACCGCCGCAAGCGACCGGACAACACGGTCATCACTACAACATCTAATTGACGGGTATGAATACAATTCCACGATCACCGATTCGATAACCGAGCTTTCTACTTTAACTGATGATCGCCCAATTTCCGCGCAATTTTCCGCTGGGGCAGTCAGTCATCAGGATTTCGTTTCAGATTACACCGACAAGTTCACGCGTGTTCCGACTACCGGAGATACCATCACCAATCATATCCCGTTGGGGTTGAAGGTGCACCACGAAAGTTATTCATGGAATTTTCCGTTTGCCGACTTTTTTGTAATCCTTCGCTATGTCATTTCTAATGCGAGTGTGGCAGATACATTAGATTCTGTATATGTTGGTATATGGGTGAATGCACCTGTGCGGAATACTAATTTAGTGAGGCCCGGAACGCCAGGGTATTTTCTATATACCGCACACGGATTTGATCCTGCAAACCGTATGGCTTATTCATTCGATTTCAGCGGCACTCCCGGCGGACCACCTGCCGATAGTTATCTAGGGATGAAACTTCTCGGTACAACTCCATTTCCATTCGGAATAGATTCACTAGGACAGTTACAGAATCAAACATTTTACAATGCATGGGAATACCGTTTAGAAAGCACAGATCCAACTTATAACTCTCCTCAATATGATTATTCAGATGTTCCTTCGTTAAGCAGATATACTCGTTTAAAAACGATGATGGATACATCTGCGTTGAGCGGATTAAGAACAAGAATTCCGGCAAAGTATGGATACAATTATCTTATTTCTACCGGTCCTTTCAACCGTCTTAATCCCGGCGATTCTGTTGAGGTTGTGTTCGCCGTTGTTTGTGCGAAAAAATTCGGGACGGCAGCAGCAAGTAACGATTTGCCGATTCAAAGAAAAAATTTGTACACCAACGCAAGTTGGGCACAAAAAGCATATAACGGTGAAGATACCAATGGTAATAATATTTTAGATGAAGATGAAGATATCGCAACACGCGATTCACTTGGTCTTCGTTACGAGCCGGATAATAAAATCACACGTTATTTACTTCCGGCGCCGCCGCGACGACCCAGAGTACACGCAGAGGTTGACGATCAGAACGTAGTTTTATACTGGGATAAATCGTCAGAAAGTTCAATAGACCCGGTAACCGGAGAAAAAGATTTTGAAGGATATAGAATTTACAGATCGAATACAGGATCGGATTTCCTGAATCACGAAGATTTTTTATTAAATTTATCGACAGTGGGTGAATTCGATATTAAAGACAGCATCGGTTATGATACCGGTTTAAATAGGATTGCCCTCGATACTCCAATAACGTTTCCGGGTGATTCGGTAAAATATTATTACAGATTTCCACCTGCGGGTGCTGAAATAAAACATTTAAACGGATGGCAATATCTCTATGGAATTTCGGCGTTCGACCGAGGCGACACAGTTAACAATGTTCCAAGTTTAGAAAGCTCCAAATCGTGGAACAGGATTATTCCGGGCACAAAACCGACTTCAGATAAATCAATAAATATCGGTGTGTATCCAAATCCGTATTATGTTAATGCTTATTGGGATGCAACGCGCGAACGGTTACGTAAAATCTATTTCTACAATCTTCCGGCCCGATGTGAAATTCGTATCTATACACTCGCCGGAGATGTGGTTACTATTCTCGAACATGACGCAAGAACTTATCGGGGTGACGGAATTGAATGGTTCAATCAATTTGGCGATCCGAATAACAAAGCGAACTTTGCGGGTGGCGAACATGCGTGGGATTTAATCACTCGCTATGATCAAGCTGTTGCAACCGGTCTTTATCTCTTTACGGTAGAAGATAAAGAGTCAGGCGATGTTAAACGCGGTAAATTTATGATTATTAAATAAATATGTATATGAAACCGATTCTTGTTACAATTCCTATATTGCTACTGCTCTTAACAGGATGTCCCAAAAATGTACCGGATAACCCGTTGGCAAATAAATCACCAAATACTTTTCTCTGGCTTTTCCCCGATTCAACACTTGCCGATGGTACGAGCAAACAGCATATAAAATGGTGGGGGGATGATCCAGATGGAGTAATCAAAGGTTATTTATTCTCTTTCGATACTGTCAGATATTATGATTCTACAGGGATTATTGATCCGCTTCATGAGATAGGTTGGAGATGGAGAGAAGGACAAGATACGATCATCGCATTCCCATTAGAGCGTAAGCGGCAAACATTTTATGTCGCTGTAAAAGCAGTGGATAATAACTTGGCCACTTCACTCGACGACCAGGCGCTGATAAGATTTGTCAATGGTGACGCATATTGGGATAAAAATGAAAATGGTTCATTTGATGGAAACGATGTTAAGGTAACATTTCCGGCTAATTCGCTTGATCCGACAGCCGCTACACTCGATATGCCCACTCTGAATCAGCCACCAACTGTGGTGTTTTCTCCAAATCCTGCGAATCCGACTGTACCGATGGCACAGCCCGAAACGACTTACACAGCAGTTACATTCGCCTGGGTGGGAACAGATCCTGATGGTGATAAAACTATTGTTGAATATCAGATAGCATTAAATGATTTGAATGACACAACCAGATTAGTTACTCTAAATGCGAACAATATCAGAGTTCCCGGTAATGATTTTAGATTATCAAATGATTACATTTCACTAATAACTCTTTATGTACCGCGCAGTAGGAGCGATGCATCAAGCGGTGAAGTCGATGCTGATATTTACAGCGGTTCATTTTTGAAGAGACAAAAAATCGGTACGATCCGCGGATTAAAACTCGATAGTTTAAATATATTTTATCTTAGGGGAAAAGATATCGCCGGCGATTACAGTCCGTTTATTAGGACTCCCGATCCGGGTAAGAAATGGTTCGTTAAAAAACCGCAAACAAAATTGTTAGGGATCATCGATTATAATAATAGCGATAGTACAATCGCAAGAAATACATACAGAAAAACATTTTCGAATATAGTTCTTCCATCCGGAACGGTCAGCAATTATGACGAATTGAATATTGGAAGAGGAGTAACTCTTCAACAGAAAAAAGATGCTTCGGATGGCAGAGCCAATCCGCAGTACGGTGTTCTCGTACCACCATTCATCGACCCTGCTTTTACATATACATTGTTTCTTTTTGATTATGTTTTCTGGTACACCGATGTTTATCCAAGCTTACCGGTCGCTCAATTTTCTTTATTCCATTATTACAGCACTTTGTTTGATGGACATAAAGGTAGAGTGATATTCTCTACATCATTTGAATACAGACCTGATCCATTAAATGTTATAAACGACTTCGCTCCGTTAGACAGCATCAGCGCTGTCAATCTTGCAAGCTTTCCTCTGCAGTTACCTCGGTTTGGAGATTCTCGCGTTCTAGGAGGGTCGATGCTGATTCCGGATTCATCTGAAAGCGATAACATTTATCCGCCACTAAGATTTAATCTGGATAAATACAGTCATTTAGTTTACATTCGACCTATATACCGTAGAGCAGACGCGAGATATATATATCATCTTCAAGAAGATGAACAACTTCCAAAGCGTTATTCTTATACGAAAGCGCTCAATGAATTAAAATCTGTCGCGATCACGAACGGTGCGATGACCGTTTGCGGAACATCGGGTTTAATTCTCAACTCTACTACTGGTGGAGACACATGGAGTCCACAAAAGAGCGGAACTCAATATACTTTGAATTCCATCCAACTCTTCGATAATCTGAATGGCACTATTGTAGGAGATTCCGGTACAATTCTTCGTACAAATAACGGCGGTATGAATTGGACGAGTCAATCAATTCTTACTTACGAAACTTTGGCGGCTGTTGATTTTATAAATTCATCCGCCGGATTGATCGTTGGTTCCCACGGACTCGTGATACGTACGACCGATGGCGGAGTAAAATGGGATTCATACTCAAGCAGCACAAGAAAAACTTTGCGTGGAGTTGATTATTATGATGCTTCGAACGCTATTGCAGTAGGAGATAGTGTGATAATCAAATCGACAGATGGCGGTCTTACGTGGCACACAACAGGTCCGGCAAACCGTACATTGTATGCTGTTCGGTATTTGAATTCTTCAACGGTTTTTGCGATCGGTGCGAACGGTACATTATTGCGTTCAACCGATGGAGGAGACCAGTGGAATCCGCAACCGGGTCTTTCAGGCCAGTTACGTTCAATCTTTTTCTTGGATCAAAATAACGGGTGGATATCGGGCAGAGATGGAATTCTTTTCGTAACCTCCGACGGTGGACAAACTTGGACTTCTCAATCTGGTTTGGGAATCGGGCTTACTCAACATCTTAATTCGGTTCAATTTTTATCGCCGGAGATCGGTATTTGCACAGGCACCGGTTCGGTGATAATGCGAACCACTAACGGTGGTTTGACTTGGACAACGCAACCAAAAGGTTATATTGATCTTGCTGTGATTGATGGAACAAAAAATTTCGTATTTGTGGCTCTTCCACTTCATCTGCTGAATGGGAATCCCACTGTCAATGAGGACGGAGGTTATTTAAAACCGTTCTTCGAACATATCCTCCTGAAGGAGTTTGCGCAATGACCAATGCTAAAATTAAATATCAGATATTTTTTATTTTGTTGATATCGTTGTCTTCAGTATTGATTTCATTTTCGCAGACGACAGGTAAAGGGACGATTAAAGGAACAGTCAGCGATATGAAGGGAAAAGAAACATTGCCAAGCGCTAACATTACCGTGAAAGGAACATATTACGGAGCGGTGAGCAGTTTCGATGGTACATTCACGATAACCAACATCAATCCGGGAACATATACAGTTGAAGTATCATTGCTTGGCTATAAAACAGTCCAGTTCACAGGTTATAAAGTAACGGCTGGTGAAACTACTACAATGGATGTTAAAATGGAAGAAACTGTTCTAAGCCTGGGACAGGAAGTAGTTATCATCGGCGAGAAGCCTTTATTCAATATCGAAGAAACCCAAAGTACCAGATCAATATCGAGTGAAGATATAAAAGTCGCAGCTGTTCAAACGGTAAAAGATGTTGTCTCGATGCAGGCGGGTGTTGTTCAATCGGATAATGAAATTCATATCAGAGGCGGACGCACATACGAGAATTCATATTTGTTGGATGGTATTTCTGTTCAAGACGCATTAGGTGGAACAGGTTTCGGCTTACAACTCAGCCCCGGGGCAATTCAAGAAGTAGAAGTTATTACAGGGGGTTATAACGCGGAATACGGACAGGCAACTTCAGGCGTTGTCAACATTACAACAAAAGAGGGATCTACGAAATATTCAGGTTCTGCAGGATACCGTCGCGATAATTTGGGATTTAATAAAAATGATTTGTCTAACGGTAACACAGATATTTATGAACTGAGCTTAAGCGGACCCGAGCCGATAACGTCGCAGATACTGCCGATGTTTAATTTGAACATTCCCGGGACGGTAAGTTTCTTCGGGACCTTCTACGCCAATTTTGCTGATGGTTATACACGATGGGTGGAGAAATTGCAGAGTGGAAAGCCGGTTGGTTATGAAAGTAGGGTGCCGAAGCAACTTTATTCATCATTCTTCCCCGGTCAAACATTCCTGTCCCCACGTCGTAGTAACAATTGGTCGTGGTTAACTAAATTGACATGGAAACCTACATCTACTTTGAAACTTTCTTATGGATATTCAAGTTCAATAGCAATCGATCAGAATTCGCAAACAGTTCAGGCGACATTGGAACGTGTCGAACCAAATCCCGGATATCAATTTGATTTTCAGAACATTCCGGATAGTTCCAATACATTTGCCCAACGGAATATTCAGCACTCGTTATCCTTCACGCACACTCTCAGTTCAAAAACATTTTACGAACTGAAATTCAGCCGGTACACCGCTCATGTTCGCGGAGATGCGAACGGAAAATCTTATGAATATTATACGGAACCGAAAGATATTATTACACTTCCGATCGAATATTATAATTTAAACAGAGATACAATCGGTGTAATACCCGGTGATGGTTTTTACGATCTTGGAAATCCTACGCGATGGCGCGATCATTATTTGAGTGAGTATACATTCAAAGGAGATTTAACGAATCATTTCACCGAAAAGCATAAATTTAAAACCGGTTTTGAAGCACGATTTCAATATATGCAAATGATCGATCTTGTCGCCCCTTGGTATAAACCACTCGGTTTGAATTACGATATTTATCAGGTCAAACCTGCGCAAGGAGCTTTGTATGCTCAGGATAATATTGTGTTAAAAGGAATGATACTTAATTTTGGTTTGCGATTCGATTATTGGTTCCCCGGAAAATTTGTCGATTCAACATTAAATCTTCCATCTGATTCGATAAATGTGTCTCCGCAAATTCAGAAAGCATATTTTGATGAAACATATAATCTGTTCGGAAGAAGATGGAAAGCGAGAATAAGTCCGCGCATCGGAATTTCACATCCCGTATCCGATAATCAGACATTATTTTTCTCTTATGGTCATTTTTCAAAGTTACCCAGACCTCAGTTTATCTATTCTAAGTTAGCAAAAACAAGCGCGAAGTCGACATTCCAAACGATAGGAAATCCGAACCTGAATCCTGAAACAACTGTCTCATACGAGCTTGGCTTGCGGAATCAGTTGAGCGACAAGTATGTTCTTACGGTCACCGCATATTATAAAGATATATTTGATTACATCACCGCACGTTCAGTCCGTGTACAAGCATCAAGACTTTCAAGCGGTTCATACACCACATATATTAATCAGGATTACAGCCGCGTACGCGGTGTTGAAGTTGAGTTCAAAGGCAGGTACAGCGAATGGTTGCGCGGTACATTCTCCGGATCGTATTCTATCGCAACCGGGAAAAGTTCCGCCGCCGATGAAGCAGTTTATAATCTCCAATTAGGTCTCGAAGAAAATATTAAAGAAGTTCCTATGATTTTCGATAGACCTCTTCAGCTAAGTTTAAATCTCAATCTTAATTGCAGAAAGAACGAACCATTCTTCGGTTTTGGCAAAGGTATTTTAGACGATTATAATATGTTTGTACGCTTCTTCTATCAATCCGGAAAACGGTATACACCGCAAATATTGGTCGGGTATGATAAGAATAATCTTTCACCATATTTTGCCGATCTACTTGGTAGGCCAATTTACATTCCTGACTATAAACATCCATATGCCAGTACGTCTGAAAATTGGTTCTACATCGACTTGAATTTTGAAAAGTATATTGATATCAACATCGGGAAACTCGCGTTATCGTTCGAGATACAAAATCTATTAAACAGAAAAAATTCTCAGATCATCAATCCAATAACGGGAAGAGCGTACGAATATGGTGACCCAACCGTTCAATCGGCGAACGATCCTATTTATCCTGATTTGACTTATCCTGTCAGTCCATATCCATATAATCCTGCGCGATATCTTACACCGCGTACCTATCGACTTGGTCTTGAGTTCCGGTTTTAATTTATGAAAAATATAATGTTAAATAGATTATTTGTTATCTCTTTTGTGATTGGATTTGCAATTCAATTTTCTCATGGTCAATTAATTCCCAATTTAGGCGGACAACGCGCCGGCATTTCGGCATTTCAGTTTTTGAAGATTGGAGTCGGCGCTCGCGCAGTTGGAGTCGGAGAAAGCTTCATCGCGATGGCGAACGACGTTACCGCACTTTATTGGAATCCGGCAGGATTGACACAATTCAATGAAAATCAAATTACCTTCTCACACACCGAATATTTGGTAGACTTGAAGCACGAGTTTTTCGGTGGTGTATATCATCTCACAACATCCGACGCGATTGGTGTTTCATTGACATCTCTTTATACCGATCCGATGGAAATTACGACCGAAACTTTACCTAAAGGAACCGGGCGCTATTTTAAATTCGGTGATTTAGCTTTCGGTCTGAGTTATGCGAGGAGAATGACAGACCAATTCAGCTTCGGGATTACAATCAAATATATTGAAGAGACACTAGATATATTGAAGATGCGCGGAACTATGGTAGACCTTGGCACTTACTACTGGACCGGCTTGGGTTCTTCACGTTTTGCCATTGTGATAACAAATTTTGGCGGAGATGTTGCTCCATCCGGTAGTGTAACAACGTTCGATGGCAGTAAGGTGAATTCATTCCAATCGTTCTCACCGCCGACCCAATTTAAAATCGGGTTCGCCATGGAACCGTACGAAACAGAAACGCATAAAATTACCACTTCCATCGAATTAAATCATCCGAACGACAATGCGGAAAACGTTCATCTCGGAGCGGAATATAAATGGGAGGATTGGTTATTCGTTCGCGCAGGATTCAAAAGAACCATCGGCGAAACTTTGTTAGGCAGAGATAACGCCGCTTCAAATGATATAAGTTTCGGTGTCGGGGTTCTCGTTCCTGTTCTTACATCGAAGGTCGGATTTGATTATTCATTTTCGAATTACAATCTTCTCGGCACCGTTCATAGAATTTCAGTAAACCTGGCATATTAAAATGACTAAGTATTTATTCATACTCATACTTTCAATAACCATCTTTATGATTTGCCTTGGTGGTTGTGAACAAAAAATAACTCCCCCAACTGCCAAATCTTCCGGCACTAATCGTCTGGGAGACACAAGTTACGTGGAAATCTCTCCACCTTGGAGCGTCCCCGGAAGTCCAAGAGCGTTACTCATCGGGAATGATCAGCTAATGTATGTCGCTGATTATGAGAATAATCAGATTCATATGATGGATGCAGGCGGAACGATCTTGATGAGTCGTAGTATATTACATCCGTTGGCGCTTGCGCAAAATTCAAAACTTGATCTTTATGTCTGTGCGGAAGTTGTGAATCCTAAAACGCTCGACACGATGGGAGCGATTTACAGAATAAATCTTGTCAGATGGGACACAGTCTACATCGCGGGAATTAAGATAGATACGCTCTTACACGATACATCATACGTTTATCGAGATACATCATATTTTTATAATCATAATATTGCCGATGCTCATATGCGGCTCATCTATTCGGAGCCGGCTAGGCCACAAAGACGGTTTGTCGGAATCGGAATCTTACCCAAAAACGGTTTCCTTGTCGCCCGAACCGGACCGGATAATAGCAGCTTCGTTGATCCTGACACACGCGTGTTGCGATTCAAACCAAACGAAGAATTCGAAACACCCATTGGAGATCTTGTCACACGTGCCAGCGGCGGAACTGCAATTACCGATATAAGAGCTTTAACCGGATTGATGGTATTTCCTTCGAGCAGTGATTTTATCCTGACGCAAAACAGTATGCAAGACGCATTTGGTGCTATCTGGATGGTCTATTATGAAACAAATGATTTTATCGGATGGAGACCCAAATACGATCCTTCAATTTCATCTCAAAGCGGTACAGACATTGTAAGACCGAGACGATTCCTGAATGCCACAGCGGCGGCGTATGATAAACGACGAAGGGAAATATTCGTTGTTGATTCGGAATTAGACAGCGTGGTTAAATTTAGTCTGCTCGGACAATTTAAATCGGAATCTTTCGGCAAAGCAATTACCGCCCAGAATGGACTCCCGGCAATTTCTCATCCGTCCGGTATCGCATACTCCAACGATTGTACTCTTTACATTGCTGATACAGGTAATAAACTAATTCGGAGATTTCGTCTTTCAACACAACTTCAGTGTAATTGACCATATGAAAAAATTATTACTTCTCCTCCTGATTGTCGGGATGTGCGGTGTTTTATATCCTCAATCTTCTAATATAATAGGAACATATTCAATAGTCGGGTGGGATTCAGCCACCGGCGATTTAGGAATTGCAGTTCAATCAAAATTCCTTGGTGTTGGCGCTGTTGTTCCTTACGCAAAAGCGGGTGTTGGCGCAATTGCTACTCAGGCATTTGCCAATACATCATTTGGTCCGAAAGGATTATCACTTCTGGAAACAGGTTTAAGCGCGCAAGAGGTTGTGTCATTGTTGTTAGCCGGCGATTCGGCAATCTCAGAACGTCAAATAGGAATTGTTGACGCACGTGGTAATGCTTTTTCCCACACCGGATCAAAATGTGTAAACTATGCAGGTCAAATTACCGGTAAAGGATATACCGTACAAGGAAATATTCTTACCGGACGAGAAGTTGTGGAAGGAATGGCGCATGCATTTGAAAATACGGGTGGTGACCTTGCCGATCGACTCTTAAGTGCCCTTGAAGCAGGCGAGAGGGCAGGTGGTGATAAGCGTGGCAGACAATCTGCGGTGTTATTAGTTGTGAGAGACAAAGGCGGTTACGCCGGAATGAACGATAGGTTCATCGATATACGCGTAGATGATGATACACTGCCTTTGGTTCAATTACGTCGCATATATAATCTGTGGCAATCGACATATTTATTTGAAGCGAGGTTCAGAACAATTGCCGAGTTCGAGAAACAAAAAAAATATATAGCGGCAGATGTTGAGCGGAAAAGAGTAACAGAGCAATTTAACGCTCAGTTGCGCAGCCGACCTGATGATCCGAAAATGCTCAACCAGATTGCATTGTTTTTAACGACGAATAATATCGATAAAATTCAAGCATTAGAAATTGCAAAGAGAGCTGCACGCTTAGCTCCCGCAGATTTGAACGTGCTAAATACATTAGCCGAATGCCATTACCAGCTTCAGCATTATGATGAAGCGATTGCAATTCAATCAGAGCTTGTTGCAAAAGATCCATCGAATGATTTATTCTGGAAACAGTTGCAAAAAATTAAAGAAGCGAAACACTAGGATAAAAATCGTTCAGGAACAGATAGCCGATAAAATTTTGCAACTCAAACGATAAATTAGCACATTAATACAATAAAAAATTAAGTTACATCCACGGAGAGGTGGGTGAGTGGTCGGTTCAAATCGAAGATTTGAACAAGATCTCGTCCCGCAAAAGCGGGACGGACTTAAACCAACGGTTTGTTCGATTCCGCAATGCGGAATCGGAATCTCGTTCCGCTTCGAAGCGGAACGGACTAGACCGCTCAAGAAGAATAAGCAGTTGGCGAATAGTTATCGGGAAGATTGTATCGAGAGGGTTCATGAAAAGCAGAATATTCTTTCCATAAAAAGAATTTAATTATAAACAGGGTAAATGAAATATTTTGTTTATATAATATATTCGCAGAAGTTTAAAAGAACCTATGTAGGCCAAACCCGTAATCTTGAAAATCGTTTAAGCTTTCACAATTATGGTAAAGTGAGGTCGACAAAATATTATCGCCCGTGGCTTCTCTTGTACTATGAAGAATTTGCTACTCGTTCTGAAGCGATGAATCGTGAAAGGTGGTATAAAACTCCAACTGGTAGAAAAATGATTGGGGAGTTGATAATGAAGATGAAACCTAACTCCCTGGCCATCATGGCGAATAATAGAAGAGAGTGATAGAAAAATTAGTTAACCACCCCTTGATTAGCAAAGACAATTCCGTAAAATGGAATCTTGCAACTCAAACGATAAATTAGTACATTATTACAACAAAAAATTAAGTTACATCCACGGAGAGGTGGGTGAGTGGCTTAAACCAACGGTTTGCTAAACCGTCGTACGGGGTCAACCTGTACCGAGAGTTCAAATCTCTCCCTCTCCGCACTAAATTTAACTCCGATCAATACACTGATCGGAGTTTTTCATTTGGAGGCATCTATTCCTTTAAGTGTAATTTTGACATTAATTTGACTATTAATTAACTTACGGTTGCTAAAACTATTATTTGTATGTCATTGGTTTATCTGCCTTAATCATCAAAATACGGAGTATTTATGAGATTAAAATTAGTTTTTATTTTTGCGGTCAGTTTAATGTTATGCCAAAATGCATTCGCTCAAGTTCGTACGGAGGAAAAAAAGAAAACAGTAACGGAGCAGAAAGGTGATACTACCATTACGCGCTCAACTATTATCTCCGAAAGCGAAGATATCACTCCGCGCCACCATATGATCGTAATTAATCCTCTTAAGTTTTTACTCTTTTACAATATTTCTTATTATCAATCTGTATCTGATAATATCGGTATCGGTGCGGGTGTACAAGCCCCGACTATAGGTGGTATAAATGGATTTGGATTGAATGCTGAAATCCGCTTTTATCCCTCTCAAAAATCATTACGTGGTTTCTATTTGACTCCGAACATTTCCTACAACAGATTATACCACGATAATCAAGACAACGCACTATCTGTCACATCTATCGGAGGATTAGTCGGCTGGCAGTGGTTCCCGGGTGATGATTTTGCAATGGGTCTCGGTATAGGAATCGACCATTACATCGCATCGAAAAAAGATTCGGATATCGGGGATTACGATGGTAATGCGCCGGCTCTTCGTTTTGATATTGGATATGGTTGGTAACTAGATATAAACCGTGCACGGAATTATATCAAAAAAGAATATGTTATAATTAGTGTACGTTAAAGATAACGTATCTGGCGGACATAACCTTCATCATGGATCTATCCGTGTTGAAGGTTTTTTATTTGTAGCAGATAATTACTCTTTCAAAACATTTTCAATATTGTAGAGTAGATATCCCATTTCATACGGCTTCCCGATAACTTCATCGGCTCCGAGATCTTTGCATTTTTGGATATTCGTCAAATCGGCGTAGGCAGTTAGAACTATAACTTTCGTTTTAGGGAAAGTTCGTTTGGAAAACTTTAGAAAATCAAAACCATCGATGTACGGCATCTTTAAATCCAGTATGATGAGCTTAAATGCTATACCGTACGCAAGTGGTATCGCCTCATAACCGGATGATGCTTCTCTGATATCATATCCTTGTTCAGTAAGCTCCGATGCTAATATCTCCCTGAGCTGCCGATCGTCATCCACCACGAGTATCTTGTTAATTTCTTCCATTCAATTCAATCCATTCTTTTTAATACGATTGATAATATTCAGAATCAACGACTTAAACAAACAGATTCTGATTTAGATCACTTTCAATCATCCTATGAATTTATCTTAAGTAAATTCAATCTAAATCATAATCAAAATCGTTTAGAATAATGATAAAATACACATTCTGATCTTTTGATTTCCGCTGTAATAATTATTATCTTAACGATCAAATAAATCTACTCATGAAATTGATGAAAATATTAATACTTTGCACAGGCAATTCCTGCCGGAGCCAAATAGCGGAGGGATTTTTAAAATCGTTCGATTCGAGCGTCGAGGTGTTTTCTGCGGGAACGAATCCGGCAACCAACGTTCATCCGATAGCAATTAGAGTAATGGAAGAAATCGGTATCGATTTGAGTAAGAACTTTCCGAAGAATGTCGGCATGTATCTCGGCGAATCATTCGATTATGTTATTACAGTATGTGATAACGCCAAGGAAAGCTGTCCGGTTATTACGGGAGAGGTGAAACACCGGCTTCATATCGGATTCGAAGACCCTGCCGAAGCAAGAGGGACTCAGAAAGAAATTGTTTCCGCATTCAGAAAAGTTAGGGATGAAATAAAGATGAAATTATTTGAATTTTATAGATCAATTAGTAAATGAGGCATAAATGAATACGATAAAAGTTTATGGCAGCGGCTGTTCCAATTGTGTCAAACTTGAAGCGATGTGCAAAGAAGTTGTTCGCGAGTTGAGTATAGACGCGACAGTTGAAAAGGTCTCCGATATGAAGGAGATCATGAAAGCCGGAATCTTATCTACACCCGGTTTGGAAATCAACGGTAAAATTGTTTCAAGCGGAAAGTTACCTGTAAAATCGACACTCGTTCATTGGATTATGAACGCTCTTGCCGAAGCAGAAAATAAATGAAAGCGAACTCTAAGTTTATTTATATCGCGGGAGGATTTCTGATTTGGATTCTTGTATATTTTCAAATCGGGAGAGTCGCGGATTATTTGACGTATTCCATCCTTGAGTTGGAGAGAGGAACGCGCCTTACTGAAGCAATTCGATTTTTTATCTACGAAGTCCCAAAAGTACTTCTTCTCCTTATATTGATTGTGTTCGTAGTAGGAATAATCAGAAGTTACTTTTCGCCTGAACGTACACGGAGGATACTCGGTGGTAAGAAATTGTTTGTCGGAAATGTTTTAGCAAGCATGCTCGGTATTGTAACTCCGTTTTGCTCATGCTCGGCGATCCCTTTGTTTCTCGGTTTTGTTGAAAGCGGAGTTCCCCTCGGTGTAACGTTCTCTTTTTTAATAGCCGCACCAATGATAAACGAAGTTGCTCTCGTTTTACTTTTTGGTTTGTTCGGATGGAAAACAGCGCTACTTTATATGTCAACCGGATTATTAATAGCAATTGTTTCCGGTTTCATCATTGGCAAGTTGAAACTAGAAAAATATGTTGAACCATGGGTGTATGAAATAAAATCGGGCCAGACGCAAATTGCTGAACAAACGATCACTTTCTCAGACAGGGTGGATGCCGGTATCATGGCGGTAAAAGATATTGTTTCGAAAGTATGGATTTACATTGTAATCGGAATCGGCGTTGGAGCCGGTATACACGGATATGTGCCTGAAAACTTCATGGCTTCATTGATGGGTAAATCGGTGTGGTGGTCTGTGCCTATTGCCGTTATCATCGGTGTGCCGATGTATTCCAATGCCACCGGAATAATTCCGATTGTTCAGGCACTTCTGGAAAAAGGCGCATCGCTTGGAACCGTGCTCGCTTTCATGATGAGTGTTATAGGATTATCGCTCCCTGAAACGATTATACTTAAAAAAGTTCTTAAACTGCAACTGATCTTTATTTTTGTCGGTATTGTTGCCGTTGGGATTATTATCGTCGGTTATATTTTCAATCTTGTTTACTAAGAAAGAGATTGTATGAATAAGAATTATTTAAATTTCCTTTTTGCATTAATTATAATGTGGTTTACTACCGGATTTCAGATTCAGAAGGATAATCCCATCAAACCGAAAGTAACTTTTATTGAACTCGGCTCTGTCAATTGTATACCATGTAAAAAGATGCAGCCCATTATGAAATCAATTGAAGAAAAATACGGTTCACAGGTTAAAGTGATCTTTCATGATGTTTGGAAGGATGATCAAAAACATTACGCGAAAGAATTTGGAATTAAATTGATTCCAACGCAAATATTTCTCGATCAAAACGGAAAGGAAATATTCAGACATGAAGGATTCTATCCGGAAAAGGAAATCGATACTCTGCTCCAATCTAAAGGATTAGCGCTTGTAAAAAAGAAAAAATGATATGATCGAAGAATTATTTACAACTCTTTACGATGCAATGACCGGCGCGGTTTGGCTTGCTGTTGCCGCTTCTTTCAGCTGGGGCGTATTGAGTATTCTTCTCTCTCCATGCCATTTATCGAGTATTCCACTTGTTGTCGGATTTATTAGCTCGCAAGAAAAAATGTCCGTTGCAAGAACATTCAATATATCTCTTATCTTTTCAACAGGGATCTTAATTACAATTACTTTAATCGGTATTATAACCGCTTCCATGGGAAGATTAATGGGCGATATCGGAGGAATCGGTAATTATCTTGTGGCAGCGATTTTCTTTTTGGTAGGTTTATATCTTTTAGATATCATAAAACTAAATTGGAGTCACGGAGTAAAGAAAACTAAATCAAAAGGAATCCTCGCTGCATTAATTCTTGGATTGTTGTTTGGTTTGGCTGTTGGACCGTGCACTTTCGCCTATATGGCTCCTGTACTCGGAGTAGTGTTCCAAACCGCACAAGTGAGTTATATACTTGCCGTAATCCTTCTTTTGGCATTCGGAGTTGGACATTGTTCCGTTATCGTTGGAGCCGGAACATTAACGGGAAAGGTTCAGAAATATTTGAACTGGAGCGAAGAATCGAAAGCAATTATTCGGCTGAAAAGAGTTTGCGGAGTTTTGGTAATACTGGGTGGAATCTATTTAATCTATAATAATTTTTAAGAGAATTCATCATGAGCACTTTAACAAAACGTCTTTCGTTCCTCGATAGGTATCTGACGTTGTGGATATTCCTTGCAATGTTCGTCGGTGTATTTTCCGGATACCTTTTTCCGGGCATCGTCGATTTTTGGAATTCATTTCAAAGCGGGACTACAAATATTCCTATCGCCATCGGATTGATATTGATGATGTATCCGCCTCTGGCAAAAGTTAAATACGAGGAATTAGGTGACGTTTTTAAAAATGTGAAGGTCTTGTCTCTTTCCCTCGTACAGAATTGGATAATTGGACCTGTGTTGATGTTCCTGCTTGCAATAATATTCTTGCAGGATTATCCTGAATATATGGCGGGATTAATCCTGATAGGTCTAGCACGTTGTATAGCAATGGTTATAGTATGGAACGAGCTTGCGAAAGGAGATACCGAATACGCAGCGGGACTTGTCGCTTTTAATTCCATCTTCCAGGTATTGTTCTTTTCACTGTATGCGTATATGTTTTTGACTGTGTTTCCTTCGTTGCTTGGTTTGAAGACATTCAGCGTCGATATCACCATCAGTCAAATTGCGGAATCTGTTTTTATTTATCTAGGTATTCCTTTCATAGCCGGAATAATTACACGTTTCATCTTTCTCAAATTGAAAAGCAAGCAATGGTACGAACAGAAATTCATTCCTAAGATATCGCCGATAACTTTATTCGCGCTGCTGTTTACAATATTCGTGATGTTCTCATTAAAGGGGGAGTATATTGTAAGAATACCGCTTGATGTAGTGAGGATTGCAATTCCATTACTGATATATTTCATAATAATGTTTTTAGTGTCATTTTATTTGGGGAAAAAGCTCGGTGCCGATTATTCCAAAACTGCGACACTCTCATTCACGGCTGCGAGCAATAATTTTGAACTTGCCATAGCTGTGGCTGTTGCGGTATTCGGGATAAATTCGGGTGAGGCATTCGCCGCAGTCATCGGTCCATTGGTGGAGGTGCCGGTATTGATAAGTTTAGTCAATCTCGCTTTATATTTCAGAAAGAAATATTTTCAGGTAGAAGCCGCGTAGATGTGATTATTATTCTTTTTCGTCTCCTCTTCGAAGGATCCCTTCGGGACTTACAAAGGAGGGGAGTTTGAATTAAAAGATTTATACCTTACTTTCTCTTTGAAGAGAAAGTAACTCCGCCGGAGGCGGATAAAAAAGAGAACATTCCGCAATCATAAACAGCGGCTGAGGATAGCAGTTAGCATTCAAGGCGATTCCATCTCTTGTTCTGGGCGATATTAAAATGGAATCGCAAAGCGAAATTTGATAATGGCTGATTGACAACCGTATGATTGCGGAGGCAGTTATAAAAAAGAAAATGCACCACACCTTGCATCCTCTTCATGCGAAAGAGGGGATTGAGGGGAGGTTGATTTACTGTTGCATGGATATATTATTTTGTTTTTACGCACACCTTTGTGGGGCTAACCAATAAATAAGATTTAGGTGGTAATCGCAACCTTTGCCAGAGGTATTCCTTTGGGACAGGTTGCGTTACTTTTTGTTGAGAGGGAGTTCTTTGTTGGGAGGGAGTTCTACTCCCGACCTGTAGACCATTAGTTTTGGTCGGGAGCAAAGCTACCTCCCAGCATGTAGAACTTAACAACATTGTAATAATTCCTTTCGGCATTGCGACAGAAGCTAAAAGGATTGCGATGATCCCTTTAGATATTACGACAGAAGCTAAAAGGATTGCGACGATCCCTTTAGATATTACGGCAGAAGCTAAAAGGATTGCGATGATCCCTTTCGACATTATGACAAAAGCTAAAAGGATTGCGACGATCCCTTTAGATATTACGACAGAAGCTATAAGGATCACGACGATTCCTTTCTGTATTGCGGCAAAGCATAACTGAACCGCGATGAAACATAGATGAATTGCGACAAAACATACATGTTTTGCCATGATGCATACATGAATTGCGACAGAACATATATGCATTGCCTCGATGCATACATGAACTACGATAAAGCATAAATGTTTTCCCTCAATGCATACATGAACTACGATAAAGCATACATGTTTTGCCTCGATGCATATATGAATTGCGGCGATTCAAGTAAGGTTTATGCCCAAAACGAACTGTTTTTAAGCAAGGCGATATTGACCCCTCTAAATTATGCAATAATTGGGGGTATGGAAAAATGCTTGATTTAGGGGGTAATGAAACGCGATGGGTGAAAAAACAGAATTTAAGCTCCTCAAAGAAATATTAAGAAGTTGAATAGAAAGGCGAAAGATAGCTTGACAATAAACCGCAGGTTTTGTAATTTGCATACTACGATTTTGATGGGTAGAAAGACGGGAACTTACGCATAAGGATTTTATTATGGAGATATAACGGCATGCGTGAGTATGATGATGATCTTACATGTTATGTGCAATTGCCCCTGCTTTAATTTGCCAGAAAGGAGTTTACATTATGCGTAATTTTTCTACTATGTTTTTTATTTGCCTGCTCACTTTGCTATTTGCAGGCACACTTTCCGCCCAATGGGTGCAAACATCTCTTGATAGTGTCGGCGTTAATTGTTTCGCTGTCTTGGGTACAAATCTCTTTGTCGGTGCCGATAGCGGCGGAGTGTTTCGCTCCACCGACGATGGTGACAATTGGCAAGATGTGAATTCAGGTCTCATAGATTTTGACGTTCGTTCTTTTGCAACAATGGGTACCAAACTCTTTGCCGGTACGTATGGCAGGGGCGTATTCCTCTCGACTGATGATGGTACTAGCTGGAATGCAGTCAACACCGGGCTGACTAACAAGTATGTGAGGTCGTTTATTGTTTTCGGAACCGATCTTTTTGCGGGAACCGGAAGCAATACGAGCGGATATGTTTTTCTTTCTACTGACGAAGGCGCAAATTGGACTGAGGTCAGTTCGGGTCTGCCAAATACACCCATCTATTCTCTTGCTGTTCAGGGATCGAATTTGTTTGCGGGGACTGGTGGCTATGCTCATGGTTATGGTGTGTATATTTCCACAGATCACGGAGGAAGTTGGAGTGCTGCAAACTCAGGGTTACCAAGCGACACTAGAGTATATGCTCTTGCCGCCAAAGAATCAACCCTCTTTGCTGGAACCGATGATGGCATATATCTTTCCACCGACAACGGCGGGAGCTGGACGGCACTCAATGCAGGTCTACCTATACTTGTGCGTGGACGTGCTCTTGCCATCGATAGTACAAATCTTTTTGCAGGCATTGCTAAACCTTCTGGGGATAAGGGTGTCTACTTTTCCACTAACACTGGTACAACATGGACCGAAGTAAACTTGGGTCTCACCGATCTTGGAATTCGATCCCTTATCGTTCATGGTTCAAATCTTTATGCCGGTACAACAACTGGTGGAGTATACAGAAGACCCTTAAGCGAGTTTTTCATCCATACAATTACTGCAAGTGCAGGACCGTACGGCACAATCAAAGCCTCGGGATTAGTAACGGTAGAAAACGGAGGCAGTATGAACTTTACAATCACGCCTAATGATGGTTACTATGTTGATAGTCTGATAGTCAATGATTTAAAAACTGATTCGACAACAAGCTACACATTCTTAAACGTTACAGGCAACCATACGATTCGTGCTACGTTTGCCATGTGCCTGTCAACCCAGGACATTAATGTCAATAGTAAATGGAACATTGTCTCGGTACCTTCTAATGTAACTGATTATAGCGTGGGGAACCTCTTTCCCAGTGCACTCACTCTTGCATATGCTTACATGGATGGATATTACGAGGAATCAAGACTTATTAATGGAGCCGGTTACTGGTTGAAGTTTAACGGATCACAAAGTATACAGATAACAGGGTGCGATCTATCTTCAGTTTCGATTGACGTGATACCCGGCTGGAATCTCATCGGATCTATTGGTGTGCCCGTTGCGACTAACTCCATCACTTCATATCCTCAGAGCTTGATTACTTCCGGGTTCTTTGGGTATAGGGAAGGATATTTTATTACAGATACAATACAACCGGGGAGTGGATATTGGGTGAAGGTAAATGAAGATGGAACATTATTCTTGAATGCATCTTTGAGTTCGACAAATGCCGTAAATATAATCAGGATTGTACCATCAGGAGATCAACCCCCCGAAGCGCCAAATGAGAACGAAACAGTGAATATTATACCGCCGACATACGGTCTGTCACAAAATTATCCGAATCCATTCAATCCAACCACGACATTCGCATTTACCCTTCCATCTACCTCTTTTGTTTCATTAAAGGTGTTCGACGTGTTAGGAAGAGAAGTGGATACGATTCTTTCAAAAGAGTTGGCTGCCGGAGCTTATTCACAGCAATGGAATACCCAGGATATATCGAGCGGAATATATTTTTATCGGCTACAAGCAGGTAATTATGTTGAAACGAAGAAACTCGTTTTGGTGCGGTGAAGGGTCAACTGCACATAACGCTGCGCGGGAAAAACGAACGTGCGAGCGAACGGCTCTCCTTCTTTTGGAGAGACGATTCGAGCGAGCATGGAGTTTTTCCCGATGTTCCGCGCCGTTCGCGAAGCGAAGAAGCGGAACGAGGGTGAAACCCGCGCAGCTTTCCGCAGCCGTCTATGAGCGAGCGACGTTTTTCTGTCCCGCGAATTATTCGATCTATAAGAGTTCCTCTGTCTTCACTCGCGGGGCAGTCGCGAGCGAATGGCTGCGGAACAGCAATAAAAATGTATCACATATAAGGAAAATACTCAATGAAACGATTATCACAGTTACGTTTAGTATTCATCATCTACTTCCTTGTCAAGATAACAATTGATATTGCTGCCGGTGGACGCATCAGCAGCGGACTGACGAGCTACTTAACACCGGATACCTTTTATACTCTTGCTATAGTTGGCAACGTTATTCTCTTCCTCATCAGCTTGCTGTTATTCTACTTTCTTTTAGACAAAAAATGTTGGGCAAGAATTGTACTCATAATTATTGGGTGGTTAGCCGTGGTCGACTTCTTTTCAAGTATGATGTCTTCAACAGCAGGAATAGAATTATTAAACCGCATTGATCCATCTACGAATTGGGAAGCAATCGTACAAATAGATCGAGTTACCGATTTCGTCGGTTTTCTATTCTGGGGCTACACAATATTCATCCTACAATTTAATACTGATGTGAAGAAATTATTTTCGCCTGAATGCAAAGAATCGAAACCAAAAGAAGATAAAATAGAGTAATCAGATGATGAAGAAACATTGTAGAGAAGAGAATATTTTAATATTTGAATAATATTCGTTAGAATATATAATGAAAATTACCTCTCTCACACTTTGTTTCGTAATAGCCGTTTTGTTCATCAGAAATGGCTATGACGATGCAGTAGCTCAGGAGTATCCAAAAGACCAGATCCAAGCAAGTCAAAATAGCGATACTCACAACCGACACGTTACCGCGCTAAATTCTCCTGCTTATCTTAATCTTTCTTCTGATCTTGATTCGTTCATCGTTGCAACAATGAATACATATCATATTCCCGGAGTATCGGCATCTATAATCAGAGACGGTAAAATTATTTGGACAGGCGCATACGGTTATGCGAACATTGAAAATAATATAAAAGTTACCGATTCAACATTATTTCTTGTTGCATCTCTTTCAAAACCTGTTACGGCTACCGCCCTTATGCAACTCTGGGAATCGGGTCGGTTTAAATTAGATGAGGATGTCAATCGCTATCTTCCTTTTCAAGTACGGAATCCTTTATACCCGAATGATTCAATAACATTTCGAATGATCTTAACGCATACTTCGAGCATTTTAGATAATTGGACGATCCTTTACTCGATTACTACCTGGGGGAGCGACTCTCCCATACCGCTTAATTATTTTCTTAACAATTATCTTTCACCGGGTGGTGCATATTGGAATGCATCTAATTATAATACTCTGGCACCACTGCAATCATATAATTACTCGAATGTCGGTGCTACACTGATTGGTGGTTTAGTTGAGACTATTGCCAACACTCCCTTTGAAAAATACTGCCACGATTCTATATTCGTTCCGTTAGGTATGAATAACACATCGTTTTTTTTGAATAACTTAGATACAAACAATATAGCGTTACCATATTACTACAGCGGAGGAACATACCAATCGTACGGACATTATGGAAATCCAATTTATCCCGCTGCTCATTTAAGAACGAGCGCACCACAATTAGCCCGTTTCTTAATCGCTTTTATGCAGAATGGACAAATAGATGGAATTAGAATTTTAGACAGCAGCACTGTTGATTCGATGACAACCGTTCAATACCCTGCTCTTCAAAATGAGCAAGGATTGATATGGTTCATCTACTCATCAACAACACCCGGGTTTGGAACGTATAAATTCTGTGGTCATAACGGGTCATATCCCGGCATTAGAACCGGAATGGACTATACGCTTGAAAAAGACAAACACATTGGTGTTGTGGTCTTAACGAACGGAGAATCGGATGCCGGAAGGAACATCATTTGGGATGCCCTCTATCGTTTCGGCGACACTGTACAAACCAGTATAGTTGACGATTTAAACAAACTTCCGGAACAATTTTATTTATCGGACAATTATCCGAATCCGTTCAATCCAAGCACCACCATTGAATACCAATTGCCGCACAGGTCATTTGTAATGCTCAAAGTATATGATGTACTTGGCAGGGAGGTGATGATGTTGAGAAACGAAAATGAAGAACCAGGGTACAAATCGGTAAAGTGGGATGCGAATGGATTACCGAGTGGTGTTTATTATTATCGTTTGCAGGCGGAAGATTATATTGAAACTAAGAAATTATTGTTACTAAAATAAGTCCAAATAAAAAATAATCTTTTATGCAAAATAGTTATATAGTTTTGCTCGTTATCTTTCTTGTCTGTGTATCTCTAAGAACCGGATATGAATTACTAAAAGAGGCAAGAAAGATTGATCCGGAGAATAAACTTATCTTCACGCTCATCTTTAGTACGATGTGCGCCTTGTGGGTAAGCTGGTTTGCGCTTTGTACGTTGGATCCTGCATTATTTAACATACCGAAGATGGTGCGATGGAGTGGTCTTGGACTTCATATCGCCGGGATGATTTTAGCGGTTGGAGCGCTTATCCAACTTAAAGGTTTGGAGAACATCAAGCATCTTGTCACCAATGGATTCTTCAGCAAAATAAGGCATCCGATGTATACAGGTTTTTGTTTTTGGATTATCGGATGGAGCTTATTCAATAATGCCGTGGTCAGCCTTCTTGTTGGAATGATCGGAATGGTAAATATATTTTATTGGAGACATTTAGAGGAGACAAGATTGCTGAGACAGTTCGGGGATACATATCGCCGATATCGACTGACGACCTGGTTTTAAATAAGAATCGGAGAATAATATTCAGGTGGATAATGTTATGACATACATCACCGACAAAATAAATTCGAATATATAAATTTGAACAGAGGCTTACATTAAGCCCCAGTTGTCGATATCAAGATGTGATAAGACAAAATCCCGAACCAGAGTAGTTCGGGATTTTATTTTATGGATCAAGATTTTTACGTGTTATGTCTTGTGTTATACCAGCAATCATTTTAATTATTTTGGGCGATTAAGTAAAATATTTCAACAATTACCTTTTTCTTTTTACAAACCTAATGAATTTTACAAAGAATCTGAGATTTTAATGAGATGATTGAGTATGTTACTTAATCATTGCCGATAAATCCGTATTCATCTTGAAGAATATCTTTGTTTTTTTTAAAATATAGTGGTATCTTCCAATCGGCTACGCTGTAATAGAAAATCTTCAGTCCCCGCCATAGGGGACTTTTTATTATCATGAATAATTTAAATCAAATACGAGTCAGATTTGCTCCGAGTCCAACGGGTTACTTACATGTCGGTGGACTACGCACGGCGTTATATAACTATCTCTTTGCTCGAAAGAACAAAGGTGTATTCGTACTCCGCATAGAAGACACAGATCGCGCAAGATATGTTGAGGGTGCTGTGGAAAATCTAATTGACACGCTACATTGGTGCGGTCTCGATTATGATGAAGGACCGAATAAAGAAGGAGAGTTCGGTCCGTACATTCAATCTGAACGTTTAAAAATATATCATGAGTACGCGGAACGATTGATACAAACCGGTCATGCATATAACTGCTTTTGTACATCCGCTCGGATAGAAGAATTACGTGAAGAACAACAGAAGCGAAACGACCAAACGAAATATGATAAACATTGTTTGAAACTCTCGAAGGATGATGTTCAATCCAAGTTGAAAGAAAATATTCCTCACGTAGTGCGATTGAATGTAAATAGCGATAAGAAGGTAATTGTGGATGATATCATTCGCGGAAGAGTGGAGTTCGATAGCAATTTAATTGATGATCAGGTTTTGATAAAGAGTGACGGATACCCAACATATCATCTCGCAAATGTTGTGGACGATCATCTGATGAAAATTAGTCATGTGATACGTGGTGAAGAATGGCTTCCATCCACACCAAAACATGTTTTACTCTACGAAGCGTTCGGTTGGGAATTACCACTATTTGCGCATCTTCCATTGCTTCTGAATCCTGACAAATCCAAGCTTAGCAAAAGGCAGGGTGATGTTGCGGTTGAAGATTACCGGACGAAAGGTTATCTGAGAGAATCGCTCGTCAATTTTGTTGCGCTTCTCGGCTGGAATCCCGGAACAGAGCAGGAAATATTTTCGCTTGAAGGTTTAATGAATTCATTTTCTTTGGAAAGTGTCAATAAAGCCGGCGCGGTTTTCAATATCGAAAAATTGAATGCTTTTAACTTTGAGCATCTGCGTTTAAAAAGCGATAAAGATGTTCTTGCAATATTGAAAGAACTTCTTGGGAAATCGAAATTTGCCAATCACAATTGGAGCGATGACTCGTTATTGCTGATTATCGAAGCCATGCGGCCGAGAATATCATTCGTGAAAGATATAATCGAAAACAGTCATTATTTTTTCGAAGCACCCTTGACGTACGATGAGGAGGTTTTGAAAAAGAGATGGAAGGAAGATTCGTCTCAGCAATTGGAAATATTGATCGAAGAGTTTTCAAAATTAAACAACCCTTCTAAAGAGCAATACGAAGAAGCCCTTCACACTGCTGCGAATAAATTGGCGATAGGAAATGGAAAACTTATACACGGTGTCCGGCTCGCTGTATCGGGAGTCGGCGGTGGACCAGGTTTATATGATATGCTTTATATTTTAGGGAAAGATGAAACGATAAGAAGAATCAGAACTGCAATTGAAAGATTGAAATAATGATCGAGAGTGACCCAATAGAGAAATCAGATTCTGCGGCGCCAAAGCCGACTAATTTTATACGCGATATAATCGATGAAGATTTAAAAACTAATAAATATGAGGGACGTGTTCACACACGATTTCCTCCTGAACCAAACGGTTACCTTCACATCGGGCATGCGAAATCTATCTGTCTGAATTTCGGAATAGCACGTGATTATAACGGTCTAACAAATTTACGGTTCGATGATACAAATCCATCGAAGGAGGAAATCGAATATGTAGAATCAATCAAAGAAGATGTGAAGTGGCTTGGATTTGATTGGGGATACAGGGAATATTACGCATCGGATTATTTCGATCAGTTGTACGCATATGCGATTCAATTAATCAAAAAAGGTGTAGCTTATGTGTGTGAATTGACGGGTGATCAGATTCGTGAGTACAGGGGAACACTCACAGCACCCGGGAAAGATAGTCCGTACCGCAACAGAAGCATTGGAGAGAACCTCGATTTATTCGAACGGATGAAAAATGGAGAATTCCCGGATGGTTCAAAAACACTTCGCGCTAAAATCGATATGTCATCACCGAATATCAATATGCGCGACCCGATAATCTACCGCATTCTTCATGAGGCACACGACCGTACCGGTGATAAATGGTGCATCTATCCGATGTATGATTGGGCGCATGGGCAATCTGATTCGATTGAAAAAATTACTCATTCGATCTGCACGCTCGAATTCGAAGATCACAGACCTTTGTATGATTGGTTTATAGAACAGCTTGGCATCTATCATCCGCAGCAGATTGAATTCGCGCGTTTAAATTTAAGCTATACCGTAATGAGCAAACGGCGTCTGCTTCAATTGGTGGAGGATAGAAATGTAACCGGCTGGGACGATCCAAGAATGCCAACAATATGCGGATTGCGGCGGCGGGGTTATACGCCGGAATCTATCAGGTATTTTGCTGAACGCATCGGTATTGCCAAGCGTGAAAATATGATCGACGTAGCGCTGTTGGAAGATAGTTTACGTGAAGATTTAAACAAGCGTTCTTTGAGAACGATGGCAGTTCTAAAACCTTTGAAAGTGATCATCGATAATTATCCGGACGGCAAAGTTGAATTGCTCGACGCGGTAAATAATCCTGAAGATGAAAAGATGGGAACGAGGAAGATACCGTTCTCGAAAGTATTATACATCGAGCAAGATGATTTTATGGAAGATCCGCCGAAGAAATTCTTCCGTCTCACTCCCGGGAATGAAGTACGCCTCCGCTATGCATACATCATAAAATGTGTCGGTGTTGTGAAGAATCCGGTTACGGGAGAGATTACGGAACTTCATTGCACTTACGATCCTGAAACGAAGAGCGGTGCGGGTCAATCTCAGCGCAAAGTGAAAGGAACAATACATTGGGTATCTGCGTCACATACTGTTGGTGCCGAAGTTCGTTTATACGACAGGTTGTTCAATGTTGAAAACCCGAGCGGAGACGATTGGAAAAGCCATCTCAATCCGGCGTCACTTACAATATTATCGAATTGTAAAATGGAGCAATCTTTGATAAACGCGAAAAAGCAAGATCGTTTTCAATTCGAGCGTCTCGGATATTTTTGCGTAGATCACGATTCAACCCCCGCGAATCTTATTTTCAACAGAACAGTTACATTAAAAGACACCTGGGCTAAGATTGCGAAATTGTCATAAGATGCAGGATGAATTACTTGAATCGATTAAGATCACGAAAAGCTTGACTATCTGATCAGAAAATTATATATTTTCCAGTACGAATAAATACCATGCCCCAGAAAGATATCATCAGAATAAAGAATGCTTCGTTTTACGCCTATCATGGCGTTGCGTCTGACGAGCAAAATTTAGGCGGTAAGTTTGAAGTTGATGTTGAAATTCATGCCGATTTATCGGCATCATTCGACACCGACGAGTTGAAGGAAACGGTGAATTACGAATCGGTTTATTCGTTCATTAAAAATGCTGTTACACGCCGGAAGCATTATTTGTTAGAGTCGCTCGCGTCCGAGATAGCACGCGGTTTATTGAAAGAATTTCAGGTGATCGATCTGGTGAGAGTCACTGTTCGGAAACCGCATCCGCCTGTTAAAGGTGTTATTGATTATGTAGAAGTTGAAGTAGTGGAACCACGTTCATAAAAAAATGTATCAGGTATATTTAGGATTAGGAACTAACCTCGGCGACCGCATAGATAATTTATCTCGCGCGGTTGATGAGATAACGAAAATCGGACCGGTTGATGCAGTCTCTTCAATATATGAGACGGAACCTGTTGGTATGATTGAAGGGGAAAACTTTCTCAATCTCGTTCTGTCTATCAAAACCACAGATGATCCGCCTTTACTTCTCGTGAGGTTGAAAAAGATAGAGAAGAAAATCGGTGGGCGGCCGCATCATCACATGCAATCGAGAATAATTGATATCGATGTTTTACTTTACCGTGGGTTTGAATATAAAGATCATACGGTACAAGTTCCGCATCCTCAGTTGCATTCGAGACGTTTCACCCTAGAACCATTGAACGAGATAGCTCCGACTGCCATCCACCCGACAATGGAAAAAACGATTGCAACACTTCTTCGCCAATGCAGAGACCAGCACAAAGTAATTAAAAGCGAATATCAATTGGCTCAAATGATTCACCAATAACGGACTATAAATTGCGACCTCCCATACAAACACTTATTGAACAATCCGAACTGCGGCACATAGCTGTAGAAGGCGTGATCGGTGCCGGAAAAACAAGTCTGACAAAAATGTTAGCTGAACACTTATCCGGGAAAATTGTTCTTGAAAAATTCGAGGAGAATCCTTTTCTTCCGAAATTTTACGAAGATCCCGAACGGTTCGCTTTTCAGACACAAATATTTTTCCTCCTGAACAGATACAAGCAGCAGCAGGAATTGGTTCAGGCGGATTTGTTCCATCGTTTTCTAATCACCGATTATATATTCGAAAAAGATAAAATATTCGCCTATCTTAACCTCGAAGACGATGAGCTCAAACTATATGAAAGCGTTCTAACCGCTATCGAACACACGATACCAACACCCGATCTCGTTGTTTATCTTCAATCGAGTGTATCGCGGCTGATGAATAACATTCGCCAGCGGGGAAGAGATATCGAGCGGAACATGTCGGAACAATATATCCGCGATCTGAATGAAGCGTATAATTATTTCTTCTTCAGATATAAATCGGCTCCTCTGCTGATCGTCAATTCATCACAGATCGATTTTGTACATAATGAAGCAGAGTTCGAAGATTTACTGTACGAAATATTCCGTCCGGGCAAAGCACCAGTGGAATATTATAATCCTGCGAGCTTACAACGATAGAAAGTATTTCTTATGTTCAAATATATTCTCTGGGTTTTGCTGTTATATTTTGGATGGAAGATCGTTCAAGCATTTTTCAGAATGAATACAAGAACGACTCGCAAATCTGAGGATGATGTAAACTTTCAGCATCTCGAAGAAGCTCAGTTCGAGGATATTACCGATGATACTCAATCGGCTGAACCTGCTAAAAAAGAAAATAATCTCACCGACGAGCAACCGCCTAAATAAATCAACATCATTTTGATTCTTCGAAGAACATTAATTATCTTTTAATAGTGGATAAACAAAAGATAAATAATAATTCTATCGATATGAATGCATCCGGTTTGATACCGTTGGATCTCGAATCAGAAATCAATAAACTCAAGAAAGAGTTAAATGCGGTTTTACTCGCTCATTATTATCAGGAATCCGAGATACAGGATATTGCAGATTTTGTCGGCGATAGCTTAGAGCTATCAAGAAAAGCCGCATCCACAGATGCCGACGTTATTGTTTTTGCGGGAGTGCATTTCATGGCTGAGACGGCTAAGATACTCAGTCCGCAAAAACAGGTTCTCATCCCAGATATGAATGCAGGATGTTCATTAGCCGAAGGTTGTCCTGCTCCTTTATTTAAGCAATGGAGGGATGCTCATCCCGGATACGTTTCTATTACTTACATAAATTGCTCGGCTGAAGTCAAAGCATTGAGCGATATTATTTGCACCTCAAGCAATGCTGAAAAAATAATCCGACAAATTCCTGCTGATAAAAAAATACTATTCGCTCCCGACAAAAATCTGGGAAATTATTTGAAGAAAAAAACTGGTCGCGATATGGAGATATGGCAGGGGACATGCGTTGTTCACGAAACATTCAGTTTGAAAAAGCTTATTCATTTGAAATCGCTTTATCCTGACGCGAAGATAATTGCTCATCCTGAATGCGAGGAACCTGTACTGGATCAATCATCATTCATCGGCTCAACAAGCGCGTTGCTAAAGCATGTTCAGCAATCTGCAGATAAAACATTCATCGTTGCAACGGAGACCGGAATAATTCATCAAATGGAGAAAGCTTGTCCCGAAAAAACATTCATTCCAGCCCCGCCCGAAGAAAGTTGCGCCTGCAATCAATGTCCATATATGAAGTTGAACACGATGGAAAAAGTTTACCTCTGCATGAAAAACAGAACGCCTGAAATGATTCTATCTGATGAGCTGATTAGGAAAGCAGCCATCCCTATAAAGAGGATGATGGAAATGAGCGGGTGAGTAGTGAGTATGTTAGTAGTTGAGTAAATTAGTTGGGAGGGAGTTTCGCTCCCTCCCAGTGTGAAGAGAATGAAAGATAATGCAAAAACTGAATCATTTTAGATATTTATTTATTTTCATATTTTTACAAGGGATAGATCTTAGCGCTCAGGTAACGGGACGATTAACCATCAGATGTTTTACTTCTATTGATTCCACACCAATATTCAATTATTCAGCGTTGTTAAAGAATGGTTCAGGAATACCGCTTGATTCTTCTTTCTCAGGAGAATCAAATGAGATACAATTCAGTGTAGATATAACATCGATACAAAATGAAAATTATAATTTGTCTGGTTTTAACCTAGAAGATAATTATCCAAATCCCGCAAATCCAAGTACAGTAATAAAGTTCGAAATCGGTCAATCATCTCAAACATCGCTTGAGATATATAACATACTCGGTCAGAAAGTTCGCACGATCATCAATAATCATCTCTCATCAGGTTCTTATAGAGCTTTATGGTACGGAGAAAACGATGATGGTATTCCGACTGCTAACGGAGTATATTTTTATAAACTTGTTTCTGGTTCGAATCAGGCAGCGAAGAAGCTCGTTTATTTTGGTGGCGGTTCTGGCGGATTGTTGTCTACATATCACCAAATCGAGAATCGGAATATTCCTTCGCATTATTTAAACGAGTATAGTCTCCATTACTTTGTTAGCCTTATCTCAACTAACCTAACTTTTCCCATGTTTGAAGATACAAGTTTGAGTATTGATATTTTGTCTGATACTTTAATGAACGTTTATCTTACACCATTTCCGATAGTACCACTATTTGATACGATTCCTAATTTTAATTTGATGGAGGATGATACACATGCCGATACATGTAGCATAGATTTATGGTTATATGCTACCGGCTTCGAGAAAAACGGTCAGATTTCATCTGATTCATTATTGCTATTTAGATTGTTACCTTATGACTCGAGCAAAGCACAGCTCGGCATTCGAAATAATCAGATTCTTTATGTCAAGGGTTTGACATCAGACTCAAATGGTGTGACAGAAGCAACAGTTGAAGTCGAGTCACCTAATGGCGGAGTTGCACGACAAAAAGTTCATGTGATTGTTGATCCTCAAAGAGATATCAGAGTCGTTGCTAAAGATTACCAAGGCAAAAATGTCGATGCCTGGATAATGGCAAAAAATGAGCTTGGCGATTCAGTTACTGCAAGAAGTGGAGAACTATGGAGTCAATATCCAGTTGTTCACAGCACATCAAGAAAGGGAGGCACAACAGGAAACAAAGGTGGCGGAAAATATCGCAATAGTCCAGCAGACAGCATTGCACATGTTCAAATAAGGCCGAGCGACGGAGACACACTTTATACTCGTTTACTAAATGATCCAAAATGGATTAAAGTTGGATATTTGCCAGGCGATAAAGATACAATGGGTGTGTATATGTTCCCAGCACCACCAAGAAATGTTTCAGGATCATTGGTTGACTTTGAAAACAACCCCAGAAATGGGATAATCATGGCCACCAATGATTTAGGAGACACAATAAGGGCTTTAACAGACTCAGCAGGACATTTTGCTTTAGTTATCCCTCGAGGGAATTATGTTGATTTAAAGGGGCATATTATCAATCCAAATCATCCAGGTGGATTTATTAGAACAATGCCAAGAATAGAGGGAACTCGGGACACATCTGGAGTCTTAATTGATGTCGTTCCGGATTTAGCAGATAGTGTTTATATTGATAGGGATACAATGAGGCTTGCAGCATATTTTGCAAATTTCAGATCTGGCTCAGGAATGCCTTTTGAAGGATTGAAAAAAGGATCTGCCGAGTTTGACCATATCTCTAGCAGAGCTTGGACTGGAGATACATTATTTGCAGACGAACAAGACTCAATTGATGCAATAACTACCAGAAATATCGATCCATTAATTGGTTTACCATCGATAAAATATCATGTTCCACAAGATAGTTTGACCAATGGTGCTGTGCCGGGTGCTGTTACATGGGTAAAAAAGAAAGACATCGCCGGCGCATCCGAAAGAGTTAATGTAGATCCTGAGCAAGATGGGCAATATTATACTTTGGTGAGGTTAAAGTATGTTCCTTTCAATCAACGGGGGATAACAAAGGAACGTCTCCATGCAGCTGCCGCACCATTTGATATTATCAACGCAAATAATGCTATAGCAGCAAACAAAACCCTTTTCCATAGTCAAACACCACATTCAAAACCACAGCCTTTTGATGAATGGTTAACAAAAATTGTGAAAAAATATCCAACATTAACACAACAAGACATAATTATGTTGATTGGTAATTTGCAGCAATAATCCTTTAGATATAATCTTTCACTTTATTTCTTATTAATTCAATATCTTTCTCTTTCATCGCTTGTCATTCTTTTTTTGCATTTCTCTTTTCATTCCTTTACATTCTAAAGTTCCAAATTTCAATTAAACCATCATTCGCACGGAGATATTTTATGAAAAGATTTCTATTAAATTTTGTCTCTCTATTCATCATACTTACAATTTCTTTATTCGCTGAATCGAAAAAAGATTCGAAGCAGGAAGATACATCAAAAACAAAAGACCCGATGCAGTCGGGAACATTTTCGGGACTAAAGTTTCGCTCTATCGGTCCCGCGCTTATGTCGGGAAGAATTTCCTCTATTGCAATAAATCCAACTGATAAATCAAACTGGTTTATAGGAGTTGCCTCCGGCGGAGTCTGGAAAACAACGAATTCAGGTACGACATGGAATCCAATATTTGATGATCAAGGTTCGTACTCAATCGGTTGTGTAACTCTCGATCCGAATAATCCATTAGTTGTTTGGGTTGGAACAGGTGAGAATAACAGTCAGCGAAGTGTTGCTTATGGTGATGGTGTTTACCGCTCGGATGATGGAGGGAAATCGTGGAAGAATATGGGATTGAAAAAATCTGAGCACATCGCCCGTATAGTTGTTGATCCTAGAAATTCATCTGTTGTTTATGTAGCTTCCCAAGGTCCGTTGTGGGGAGCCGGCGGTGAGCGCGGATTATTTAAAACAACCGATGCCGGTAAAACATGGAATAATATTTTAAGCATCAATGAAAATACGGGTGTAACTGATCTGGTGATTGACCCAAAGAATCCTGATATTATTTATGCCGCATCATACCAAAGACGCAGGCATGTTTGGACTTTGATTGACGGCGGTCCCGATGGTGGTATTCACAAATCGACAGATGCAGGTGCAACATGGACGAAATTAAAGAACGGTCTGCCAGGCGGTGATGTTGGCAGAATAGGATTAGCAATTTCTCCGGTTGATAATCGTGTTCTATATGCAATGGTTGAAGCACAAACAAAGAAAGGCGGATTTTTCCGTTCTTTAGATTGCGGCGCAAACTGGGAAAAGCGCGGCGAATATGTAGCAGGCAGTCCGCAATATTACCAAACCATCTACTGCGATCCAAAAGATGTTGACAGAGTTTATTCAATGGATGTATTTCTAATGGTATCTGATGATGCGGGAAAAACGTTTACAAGACTCGGAGAAAAATCAAAACATGTTGACAACCATGCGATGTGGATTGATACCGAAGATACACGGCATTACATTGTTGGAAGCGATGGCGGTTTATACGAGAGTTTCGACCGCGGACAGACTTGGGATTATTTTGCCAATCTTCCGATCACTCAGTTTTACGATGTCTGTGTCGATAATTCGAAACCGTTTTATTATGTTTATGGCGGGACGCAGGATAATTCAACTCTTGGTGGACCGTCCCGAACACGTAATGCTTCAGGCATAACCAATCAAGATTGGTTTATTACAACAGGAGGAGACGGATTCCAATCGCGGGTAGATACTGAAGACCCGAATATAGTTTACAGCGAAAGTCAGTATGGCGGACTTGTTAGATACGATAGACGAACAGGTGAAGAAATTGGAATTCAACCTCAGCCGGGAAAAGGTGAAGAAGGATTGCGTTGGAACTGGGATTCACCACTTATCATAAGTCCACACAGTCATACACGTTTATATTTCGCGGCGAATAAATTATTCCGGAGTGATGACCGCGGAGATTCATGGAAACCTGTAAGCGGTGATCTTACACGGCAAATCGACAGAAATCAACTTGAAGTTATGGGGAAAATCTGGAGTGTTGACGCTGTTGCGAAGAATGCATCAACTTCGCTTTATGGTAATTGCACAGCTCTTTCTGAATCTCCAATGAAAGAAGGTATGATCTACGTTGGAACAGATGATGGACTCATTCACGTTACCGAAGATGGCGGTACATCCTGGAAGAAATATGAAAAGTTTATCGGAGTTCCGGAAAAAACATATGTCAGCAGAATACTAACTTCTCAACACGATCTTAATACCGTTTATACCTCGTTCGATAATCATAAGATGGCAGATTTTAATCCATATATCCTTAAGAGTATCGATGCAGGTAAAACATGGACATCAATAAAAGGAAATCTTCCGACTAACGGACCAGTTCTTGCAATAGCAGAAGATCACATCAATCCGAATTTATTATTTGTCGGAACGGAGTTTGGTGTTTTCTTCACAGTCGATGGCGGCCAGAAATGGATTCAAATGAAAAGCGGACTTCCAACAATTGCTGTGCGTGATATCGCAATCCAAAAAAGAGAAAACGATTTAGTGTTGGCAACATTCGGCAGGGGATTTTATATTCTTGATGATTATTCACCGCTACGCATAATAAAAAAAGAAATACTTGAAAAAGATATTGTTACATTTCCTGTCAAAGATGCGATGATGTTCATGCAGTCGTATCCTCTTGGTGGTTCAAAGAAGGCAACGCAGGGAGAGTCATTCTTCAACACACCGAATCCTCCGATTGCTGCAACTTTTACATATTACATCAAAGATGCATTAAAAACTAAGAAAGAAATTCGTCAGGAATCTGAGAAAGAAGCAGAAAAGAAAAAACAACCTGTCCGTTATCCAACTTTCGATGAACTCAGGGCTGAAGATGAAGAGGAAGCACCATCAATTATATTGACTGTTACAGATGCAGATGGAAATGTTGTTAGAAAATTGATGGGTGCAAATGCAAAAGGGATAAACAGAACAGCGTGGGATTTGCGATACCCGCTTCCATATCTAGCTTCACCGCCGCCACCTGGTAGTGATGATGAACCGGAAGGTGGTCCGATGGTGATGCCCGGGAAATACACAATCTCTCTCTCTAAAAAAGTTAATGGCATTGTCACTCTGCTCGGTGAGCCGCAGTCGTTTATAGCATACGTACCCGAGCAGGATAAAATGAATCCTGATGATAGAAAAATGTTGGTTGAGTTTCAGAAGAAAGCGGCAAAGTTACAGCGGGCATTCAGTGGAGCTTCACAGATGGCAGGTGAAATAAAAAATCGACTTGCTTCAATTAAACGCGCACTAAACGAAACTGCATCTCCTGTCGATAATTTAGTTAGTGATGCGCTCTCTTTAGAGACACAGCTTAATGAAATAATCCGCAACTTCCGCGGGGATCAAACAAAACGTTCACGTAATGAAAATTCACGACTATCTATTAGTGATCGTGTAAACAAAGTGGTCTATGATATGAGCAGCTCGACTTCGCGTCCAACTCAAACAGTTCAAGATGCATACGTAATTGCGAATGATGATTTTACCATTGAGCTTCAGAAATTGCGCACACTTGTAGAGGTCGATCTGCCAAAGCTCGAGAAGGCAATGGAAGCGGCAGGTGCACCATGGACAAGCGGCAGAGTGCCGGAGTGGAAGTGATAATAAATAGCTGGACCATTATCCAATGAATTACCTAATTAAGATAAATATCTCTTATTTTGTATCATTTTTATAATTTCACCGTATCAAAGATAGCCCAAAAATATCCACTAAAATATTTAATCAGGAGAATAATATATGACAGACATGAATCGTCGGGATTTCCTGAGGAAGAGTGGGGCAGGACTTGCTGCCGGAATTACATCGGCAATGTGGTTTGATTTGCTCGCTCATGGTAAAATCCCTCCGCCTTCTTCTGCATTCTTCGAAGAACGCTTCGGCGTCTCGCCGGAAGATATGAGGAAGATTTTGGAAATAGCTCTCTCAAAAGGAGGAGAGTTTTCTGAATTGTTTTTCGAGTACCGTGTTTTGAATTCTGTAAGGATGGAAGAAGATATAATTAAAGATTCATCCGAGAACATTTCTCTCGGTGTCGGTATCCGTGTTCTTAAAGGAGCCCAAACCGGTTATGGTTATACGGATGATCTATCTTTCGAGAAGATGAAACAGACAGCACTAACTGCCGCCGCAATCGCGGCAGGGATGTCGAAACTCTCGGTTGCTAATCTCACACAAAAATCGTCGAATCTACAAGTGTACGATTTGAAATCTCCGCTTAACGAGATGAGACTCGCTCCAAAAGTCGATCTTGTGAAAGAAGCATACGAGGCGGTTAAATCTTATGATTCACGTATCGTCAAAGCTCAAGCTTCATTGATGGATGAAATTCAATACGTTACTATTGCAAACAGCGAAGGATTGCTTATATCTGATGTTCGTCCCCAAGTGATGATGATGGCATCTGCGACTGCAGAAGATAAGGGAGTTCGAAATACAGGTTTCAAAACGGCGGGTGGCCGTTATGGACTTGGATTTTACCAGAACATTATGACCCCAAAAGAGGTTGGTAAGAAAGCCGCGCAAGACGCGATAACACTTCTTTCAGCAATTGATCCGCCGGCAGGCGAACAACCTGTCGTGTTAAGTTCGTATCAATCCGGTGTGATGATTCACGAAGCAGTCGGTCATCCGCTCGAAGCCGACGGCAATCGAAAGAAGACATCGATTATGTGGGATAAGTTAGGCAAGCAGGTTGCCAATCCCATCGTTACAATATATGACGATCCAACAATTCCAAACTATCGAGGAAGTCTTAATATCGATGATGAGGGAACGATCCCAACCAAAAAAATGCTGATCGAAAATGGAAAACTTGTAGGGTATCTGCAAGATCGTCTCTCCGCGAAATTAATGGGTATGGAATTAGATGGTCATGGACGCAGACAGACATATCAAAATAATCCGATCCCCCGTATGGGAAATACAGTATTGGCGCCAGGAGATGCGACTCCGGAAGATATAATCAAGTCAGTGAAAAAAGGTTTTTACGCAGAAACATATCAAGGTGGTCAAGTGAGTGATACGGGAAAGTTCACATTCTCTGTTAATATGGGTTACATGATTGAAGATGGAAAACTTACCAAGCCCGTAAAGAACGCAACACTGATTGGAACAAATGTGCAGATACTGAATGAAGTTGAGATGATAGCAAACGATACAGAATTCTTCCTCGGTACGTGCGGTAAAGATGGACAATCAGCAGCAGTGACAGCCGGTACACCAACACTCAAACTTCGTCAGATGACGGTAGGAGGTCGACAATGAAAAACGATAATCTCTTAAAATTAGCCGAAGATTTAGTTTCCCTTGGACGGAAAAAAGGTGCAAGTCAAATAGAAGTTTCAATCAGACAGGGAAGTGAGTTTTCTCTCGATGTTCGTGAAGGTGAAGTGGAACGATTGGTTGAAGCCGGTTCGAAAGGACTTTCACTTCGACTTTTTGTGGAAGGAAAGATGGCACGCGCAAGTTCTTCCGACCTTTCAAAAGAAACATTGGAAAAACTAGTTGAGAACGCTATCGAGCGGGCGAAACTTTCAAATTCCGATCCGCTTGCCGGTCTTCCTGAAAAGGAAGTGATATCCGTAGACGTAGAAAAATTGAAAATGTGGGACCCGGCCATTCTTGAACTTCTACCAGAGAAAAAAATCGCGGTAGCAATGGAGATCGAGAAAATCTGTTTATCCGATAAACGCGTTAAGAAGAGCTATGGCTCGTCTTATGGAACATATACCGGCGAAACATTTCTTGCCAACTCAAGCGGTTTCAGCGGTTCGTACAAACGGACTTCATGCTCATCAGGTGTTTACCTGCAATCGGGTGAAGAACCGAATCTTTTCGATGAAGGATGGAACGATTCTTCAAGAATTCTTAGTGAATTAGAATCTCCAGAAGAGATTGCAAAGAAAGCGATTCATAGAGTTACACGACTCATTGGCGGAAAGAAAGTTGATACGCAGAACGTACCGGTTGTGTTCGAATCACCGATGACTGCAAGTCTGCTGAGTTTCCTTTATAATTGCATTAACGGAAATAGCATTTATCTCAAGCAATCGTTCCTTGCCGGTAAAATCGGTGAGAAGATTGGAAGTGATCTCGTGACTGTAACTGATGATGGACTTATTCCCGGTGCCTCTGGTACAAAACCGTTCGATAGTGAAGGTGTTCCCACAAGAAAAACGGTTGTCATAGAAAATGGTGTTCTTAAAAATTACCTGATGGATACTTACGCCGGTAAAAAATTAAATTTAAAATCTACCGGTAACAGTGCAGGTGCGAACAATTTCTATCTGTCACCCGGCAAATCTACGCCCGAAGAAATTATCAAATCGGTTGATAAAGGATTATTCCTGACAGGCACAATAGGATTCGGTTTGGTGCCAACGACCGGTGATATTTCCCGCGGTGCGTACGGTTTATGGATTGAGAAAGGCGAACTGACATATCCGGTTTCGGAAATTACATTCTCAGGAAATCTAGGTCAACTTTTAAAAGGTATCGAGATGGTTGGTAACGATGTGAAATTTAAAGATTCCATCACTGGTCCGACTATCAAAGTTGCCGAGATGACTGTGGGTGGAAAGTAACCCTCACCCTATAATCCCTCTCCCGCGTGCGGGAGAGGGATGTTAAACAGCATTATGTCTGCGTATCCACATTATATTATCGATGTTGCGCGGCAGTTGCGTAAGAGATCCACAATTCCAGAGAAATTATTGTGGGAACGATTACGCCGACATCAACTTGATGGATTGAAGTTTAAACGCCAGCATCATATCGGGAGGTACGTCGTCGATTTCTTTAGTGAAAAGTTGAATCTTATTGTTGAGTTAGAAGGTGGTATTCACGAGAAAGATAATCAGAAAGAATATGATGAAGTGAGGTTCGAAGAATTAATATCACGTGGATTCAAGATATTGAGAATAAAAAATGATGAAGTCATCAATAATATTGAAAATGTTTTGAAGAAGATTTTAAAGTTTAAGCAGTGACCCTCTCCCGTGTACGGGAGAGGGATGTCGTCGACGAAGTCGAGGACAAGGAGAGGGTAGAAACATACAATAAAAGGAAACATATTTATTATGCCAGATACTAAAATACATGATGTTCTCAACCGTACCGCTGAATCATACGTTAAACTCGTTCTGTCGGTTGGTCAGCACGACGGAAGTTATGTGGATGCTTATTACGGACCGGTAGATTATCTTCAGGAAGTAAAATCTGAGAGGCGCACACTCCCTGAAATAAAATCATCGGCTGAAAATGCAATAGCGGAATTGAAGTCACTTGATTGCGCACGGGAAGAAGAAATCGTTCAGTTACGATGGCAGTATCTTAAAACGCAGTTACAGTCGCTGATAGCACGCGTTGAGATGTTGGAAGGGAGGAAGTATTCATTCGACGAAGAAGCGAAAGCATTATACGATGCAAATCCACCTTCGTACCCGGAGAGTCATTTTCAGAAAATTATTTCTGAGATGAATGAATTATTACCCGGTGATGGATCGGTGAGCGAGAGATATGACCAGTTTAAAAAAGAATTTATCATTCCTAAAGATAAATTAGATTCAGTCTTTAAGGCAGCAATTACCGAGTGCCGCCAACGGACGAAAGAATATATTGAGCTTCCTGAAAATGAAAGCTTTACAATCGAGTATGTAAACGACAAACCTTGGAGCGGATATAATTGGTACAAGGGCGGTGGATTTAGCTTGATTCAAATGAATACTGATCTGCCGATTTACATCGATCGTGCAGTTGATCTTGCCGCGCACGAAGGTTATCCCGGACATCATGTCTATAACTTTTTGCTTGAAAGTATTCTCTACAAAAAATACGGATGGGTGGAGGCATCGGTTTATGCTTTGTTCAGTCCGCAATCTTTGATTGCAGAAGGTACGGCAAATTTCGGTATCGATGTGGTTCTGCCCGGAAAAGATAGAATTGAATTTGAAAAAAAGATTTTATTTCCCATCGCCGGTATGGATAGCAATAAAACCGAAAGTTATTACCAAATCCATGAGCTGTTTTTAAAGTTAGGATATGCCGGTAACGAAGCCGCACGAGGTTATCTCAACGATACAATGACACGCGATGAAGCGGCGATATGGCTTGTGAAGTACGCGCTCATGTCACCTGACCGCGCGCTACAACGCACGCGCTTTTTTGATACTTACCGCAGTTACGTGATTAACTATAATCTCGGACAGGATTTGGTGAAGCGGTATATCGAGAAGTGCGGCGGCACACCCGATAAACCCCAAAAAAGATGGGAAGAATTTAAGAAATTGATTTCATCACCGAGGTTGCCGTCGGGGTTGGTATGATGTTGTGTGGCAATACGCTTGGATTGAGGAACATTTAAGTATTAGGCAAAATCGTTGTATTTATTCTCATCATGTTCTATGGATTAATAATCTTGATCGGGACGAGAACCCATACAGCATAACATTTTGCATCTAACATTGCGGATTTGAATTTCCATTTCTTCAATTTATTACAAGCATGATCATTAAATAATGAATTGCTGCTTGCAAATGCAAAAGACTTCTCGACAATCCCCGTTTTGGAAATTAATACCTTTACCAAAACAATATCTGTAGAATCATTCGGTCGCTGTTCAACCAAGGGCACAGGAATTCGATGATTGATAGTATCTAAGTTATTATTAATGGTAGTAGTATCTTTTATGAAATCCTCAATTCCTGAATATATTTTTTTTGTGCTAACAATTGGGATGGGGGGTTTGTCTACAGGAACAAATTCTGGAGGACCAGGAGAGTAATAATTTGTAATATAAGAAGTACCCCAAAAACCAAGTGTGTCGTCTACAATGGAGCTCTCTGGAGAATCAGATTTGGTAATTTCCGATTGAATTTCATTAACATCCCATTCTAGACCATCACCAATACTAGATAATAATTTGTGGCAATTATTATCGCCCAGATAAGCCGCACGGCGGCATGATGATAACCAGGAAATGCTGTCGTTTAGCTTTTGATAAATTTCTGTTATAAGTAACCAGGTTTGAACGTAATCAGGTTTCAGCGTGATACATTTTTTTGCTAAAGAAAGTGCTTGATCGATATTACCAGTTTTGGAAACGTATTTTGCCATCTGATGATAGGTGTATGGAATTGTTGTTGTATTTTCGATGGCTTTTCGATAATAATAGATTGATATTGTATCAATATTTAGCATCTGATAGCAATAGCCGCAGGCAGAATACAAATCTCCTAAATATTTCTTATTGATATCCTTATTATCTCTAATGTAGTTATCTAATATCGATATAGCTGTGTGATATTCTTTTGCTTGGATTATAGTTCTGACTCGGTGAATAAGTGCTGAATCCTGGGAGAACAAAAGATTATAACTCATCAATAATGATAGGCAAACGTATCGGAAGGTCATCATGATATGAATGCAAGCTCGTTTATTAATTACCATATGTGTCCCATTTTAATCTCTGAAGAATATAAACCTTGGTCTGGTGAAAGTCAAAAAAGTCCCTGCGTCATGCTGAACTTGTTTCAGCATCTATACAAGGCTAGCAGGTTTGCTGCGTTTAGATTCCGAAACAAGTTCGGAAAGATGGATTTCCTTAGTTTTTTACTCACACAACTCTATCAACACACCACCTGTTGATTTTGGATGGAGGAAGGCAATATTTAAGTCCTCACCACCTTTACGAGGTTGTTTATCAATCAATTGAACGCCTTTAGATTCCATCTCCTCCAGCGAAGATTCAACATTGTCAACAGCAAACGCGATATGGTGAATGCCTTCGCCTTTCTTCTCTATGAACTTCGCGATTGGACCATCCGGCTCAGTCGATTCTAATAATTCAATCTTTGTTTGTCCGACGTTGAAAAAAGCGGTTTTTACTTTCTGGTCTCGTACCTCTTCGATGGCATAGCATTTCAATCCAAAAACATTCTCATAGAATTTGATTGATGCTTGCAGGTCTTTCACCGCAATGCCAATATGTTCGATGTGTGTTGGTTTCATGCTATAATGCTCTCCTGATATTCTCCAAATACTTCTCGCAGTGTGTTGCATATTTCTCCGATACTCGCATAACTCCGCACAGCATCGATGATTGGCGGCATAAGATTCTCATCACTCGAAGCTGCGGATTTTAATTTTGCGAGTTTTGTTTTCACTTCTGCATTGTTTCTCTCCGAGCGCACTTTGTTGAGAAACTTGATTTGTTCTTCCGGCACTTTCATATCGATCTTTAAAGTTTTCGGTGGTTTTTCTTCTTTAACCTGATATTTATTCACTCCAACTACTATCCGTTTTCCGGATTCAATTTCCTGCTGATAACGGTAAGCCGATTTTTGGATTTCAGCTTGCACATATCCTTTTTCGATTGCCTCAGTCATTCCACCCATCGCATCGATTCGATTTATATAATCTTCGGCTTCTTTCTCGATCTGATCCGTCAGAGCTTCGATGTAATACGAGCCGGCAAGCGGATCGATTGTATTTGTAACTCCACTCTCATGAGCAACGATCTGCTGTGTGCGAAGTGCAATCTGTACTGAATCTTCCGTTGGAAGAGCTAGCGCCTCATCGCGCGAGTTTGTATGCAAACTTTGCGTCCCGCCTAAAACCGCCGCAAGTGTTTGAATTGTTACACGGACGATGTTGTTATCAATTTGCTGAGCGGTTAAAGTTGAACCGGCAGTTTGAGTATGAAACCGAAGCATCATCGATTTTGGCTCTTTTGCATTAAAACGTTCTTTCATAATTCTGGCCCAAAGCCGACGGGAGGCACGATACTTTGCAACCTCTTCTAGCAAATCGTTGTGTGCATTGAAGAAGAACGAGAGCTGTCCGGCAAAATCATCAACATTCAATCCGGCTTTGATTGCGGTATCAACATAAGCAACTCCATCCGCAAGTGTAAACCCAACTTCCTGTGCGGCGGTTGAGCCGGCTTCTCTGATGTGATAGCCGGAAATTGAAATCGTATTCCATTTCGGAATTTCCTTCGAACAGTATTTAAAAATATCTGTCACCAACCTCATCGATGGTTTCGGAGGGAAGATGTAAGTGCCCCGCGCAATGTACTCTTTCAAAATATCATTCTGAATCGTTCCGCTTATTTTATCTTTGCTAACTCCTTGCTTTTCTGCAACTGCAATGTACATTGCAAGCAGAACAGAAGCGGGGGCGTTAATCGTCATAGATGTAGAAACTTTATCAAGCGGAATCTTATCGAACAAGATTTCCATATCTGCCAATGTATCAATTGCAACGCCGACTTTTCCAATCTCACCGTTAGCAATCGGTGCATCACTGTCGTATCCGATTTGTGTCGGTAGATCGAATGCTACAGACAATCCTGTCTGCCCTTGAGATAGAAGGTAGCGATATCGTGCGTTCGATTCCCGAGCGGTACCGAATCCGGCGTATTGCCGCATCGTCCATAACTTTCCGCGATACATCGTCGGCTGTGTACCGCGCGTGAATGGATATTCACCCGGATACCCGATCGTATTCTCATAAGAATTCAGATCAACATCAAATGGAGTATAAAGCGGTTTAATTTTATCTTCACTGATAGTTGTATCATTCTCCTGCTTTTTACCTTTGTGTAACGCTGGGATGTAAAGATTCGATTCCCAATCTTTTAATCTGTTTTTCGGTTTATTCTTTTCCATAAATTTCAAATAAATTAGATCGTATTGCTCGTCTTGAATTCATATAGAATATATAGGTTTTGATTGATTTCCAAATTATTTAAGTTGATTTTTGTTGAGGATTCATCTATATTTCCGATGATACTAAACGGAACTTGTTGATTGAATACCGTCTTGAATGGTTCATATTTTCGGGTGTTACCGTTATCAAATCCCATCTTCCAATGGAATACCGAATATTCATCCCTTTTTCTAAATAAATACAAGATATTTTGCATCAATTTTAATAATCAGTGGAGGTCTCATGATTATCGATAAAGAATTAATTTTAAAGTCGACCAGTAACATTATACGACTGATGAAATCGACTGCACATCATGAACGTATATTTCATGAGATAATTATTCTATCGAGTACTGTGTTGAAATGCAGATCATGCGCATTCGTTATAATAAATCCCAAGACAGAATACCTGAACATTGTCACCAGTCATGGGTTATCGCATTTATTCGTAAAAGATTATCAGAGTAAAATTGCAACATCCGCGATAGGTCGTTTGCTTTGGACCGGTAAACCAATTTTGATGAAAGATAATTCCGGTGATCCGGTGTTAGCCGATGAAATTAAGTTGGAATATCCTTTCGGTTCATGCGTTATTGTTCAGGTAGCTATTCATCAAAAGACACTTGGATTCTTATTCGCCGATAGCGAAAATAAAAATTATTTCCAGGAAGAGGATGTGGAAATATTCCAGTTGCTGGCAGATATCGCGGCGATATCGTATTACAAATTTCTGATTTGTGAAGAGAATTTACGCCTCGACAACTTCGATCACGATCTTGAAATTGAAAAATATCATTCTTTCTTGTCGCGCCTGAACGATGTCGTGAAGAAAAGTGAGAAGCTGAACATCCCGATTAGCGCAATAGCGTTGGATGTTGATAATTTTAAGATCATCACGAATACTTATGGATCGGAGGTAGGGACTCTTGTGCTCAAAGATATCGTGAAAATTGTTCATGAAGAATTGGAGGGAATATTTCATGTAGGGAGATTCGGATTCGATGAAATTATCGTGATGATAGAAGACTGTCCGCTCGAGAGTGCAATCAGGTATTCGCGCAATATCGTTGAACGAATCGATAAACACAAATTTACAAAACAAAATATATTATCAACCGTGAGTATAGGTATAGCGAATATATCGAGGAACGCTTCTACTGCCGAGGGTTGATAGTCTGCTTAAAGAATGCGTTATTCGAAGCCCAGAGGACGGGGAAAAATAAAATCTTTTATTATGATAAAGAATTATACAGATGATATTACTCATCTCAGGAGAAATGATCTATGAAAATATCAAAGGATAAAAAAAGTAAAATAACGAAGGGTGAAAATGTTGAAGATAATAAGAATAAATTATTGAGACATAAAATTCGAACTTTAGAAAAACAAATCTCCAAATGTGAAGACCAGATAAAGGTACTTCGAATAAAACTCCAGCGTGGCATTCAAGATTTATCTTCCTGAAGGGTGTTTATCCCGTCATTTGTCGTCAAGAAATTACGAAAACCAAATCTGCCGAATAAAAATATTATTTTCATTCAACGTTTTTTATTCTTGCCAAAAATATTTAAATTAGTCAAACAAAAATATCAACATGCAATAATCGGAGAATCTGATGAGCAAGAACAGCTTTAACACTAAGAAATTAATGGCGTTTGGGAAGAAAAACTATACAATATACTCATTAAGCCAACTATCCAAGAACATCGATCGGTTTCCATTTTCTATCAAGATTCTGCTGGAAAATTTGTTGAGGCATGAAGATGGGATAAATGTACGGGCAAAAGATATCGAGGCGTTGGTGAATTGGAATCCGAAAGAACAATCGGATAAGGAAATATCTTTTATGCCCGCACGTGTATTGCTGCAAGATTTTACCGGAGTTCCTTGCGCAGTTGATTTAGCAGTTATGCGCGATGCAATGGTTGAGATGGGTGGCGATCCGAAAAAAATCAATCCATTGCAGTCGGTTGACTTAGTTATCGATCATTCTGTCCAGGTTGATTATAATGGCTCTCCTGATGCCTTTAAGAAGAATACCGAACTTGAATATCAAAGAAACAAAGAGCGATACACATTTTTAAGATGGGCACAACAAGCGTTTAAAAATTTCAGGGTTGTTCCACCCGAAACAGGAATTATTCATCAGGTGAATTTAGAGTATTTAGCTCAGGTCGTTTTTACGAAAGAGGTGGATGGAATAGAATATGCTTATCCGGATACTCTTGTTGGTACAGATTCTCATACAACCATGATCAATGGTTTGGGTGTTTTGGGTTGGGGAGTTGGCGGGATTGAAGCAGAAGCAGCGATGCTCGGACAATCGAGTGCCATGTTAATTCCACAGGTTGTCGGATTCAAAATTTATGGTAATCCAAAACCCGGAATAACTGCCACGGATATCGTTCTGACCGCAACTCAACTGTTGCGGAAAAAAGGTGTGGTAGGAAAGTTTGTTGAATTCTTTGGTCCCGGAATTGATTCACTGAGTTTAGCAGATCGTGCAACTCTTGCCAACATGGCACCGGAGTACGGCGCAACGATGGGTTATTTCCCTGTCGATCAGGAAACTTTAAACTATTTAAAATTCACAGGTAGAAGTAACGAACAAATAACTCTCATAGAATCTTACTGCAAGGAGCAGGGATTATTCCGCGACAATTCAATGCCGGATCCGATATTTTCAGATACACTCGAGCTTGATCTTTCAACAGTTGAGCCAAGTCTCGCAGGTCCAAAGCGCCCGCACGATCGTGTTTCATTAACTGCCGTAAAAACCGGCTTTCGTTCTGAACTTGCAAAAATGTTGGAGCCGAAAGGAATAAAAGTTGATGGAACTCTTCGCTCTGCTTCGGTACAAAATAACGGTTCATCCTTCAACCTTGGTGATGGATCAGTGGTTATTGCTGCTATCACAAGCTGTACTAATACATCCAATCCCTCAGTACTCGTTGCGGCTGGATTGGTTGCGAAGAAAGCAGTTGCTCTCGGTTTAAAATCGAAACCATGGGTGAAAACAAGTTTAGCTCCGGGTTCGAAAGTTGTGACTGATTATTTGAATAAAGCACAGTTAACCGAGCCGTTGAACAAACTTGGTTTCAATCTTGTGGGATATGGATGTACAACATGTATAGGCAATAGCGGACCTTTACCGGAACATCTGGTTAAAAGTATACAAGAAAACGACTTCGTGGCAGTTGCCGTTTTATCGGGCAACCGGAATTTTGAGGGCAGAGTTCATGCGAACGTGAAAGCGAATTATCTTGCCTCGCCGCCATTAGTGGTTGCATATGCAATTGCAGGCACCATAGATATCGATTTCCAAAACACTCCGATCGGATTGTCGGATAACGGTAAGGAAATATTTTTGAAAGATATTTGGCCCACCACCGAAGAAATCAACGCAACAGTAAAATCTTCTATCGGCTCCGACATGTTTATAAAACAATATTCAAATGTTTTTGAGGGTGATAATCATTGGAAAAATCTTCAAGTACCTTCGGGCGACAGGTTCACGTGGGATCAAAATTCAACATATATTAAAGCAGCACCGTATTTTGAAAAAATGCCAAAGGCACATGCGGATTTAAAAGATATTCGGAATGCGAGAGTTCTCGCTATGTTTGCTGACTCCATTACTACAGATCACATTTCTCCGGCAGGATCAATTTCAGCCAAAGGACCTGCAGGAAAATATCTCAACACACTCGGAATCGAGCAGAAAGATTTCAACCAGTATGGAGCGCGTCGCGGAAATCATGAGATAATGATGCGCGGAACATTCGCCAACATCCGGCTTAAAAATCTTCTCGTGCCGGGAGTTGAAGGTGGAGTTACAATTCATCCTTCATCAAAAGAACCAATGAGCATATTCGATGCGGCGATGAAATATAAAAACGATGGAGTGTCACAGATAATCATTGCGGGCAAAGAGTATGGATCAGGATCTTCGCGCGATTGGGCGGCGAAAGGTCCGAAACTTTTAGGCGTCAACGCTGTCATTGCCGAAAGTTATGAAAGAATCCATCGAAGCAATTTGATAGGAATGGGAATACTTCCGTTGCAATTTGAACCGGGACAAAATCGAGAATCGTTGCTTCTAACCGGATTTGAATTATATGATATCGAAGGTATCGTTGATAATCTCGCCCCGGGTAAAAAAATGAAAATAACGGTTAAGCAAGATGAAAAAAGAATTAAGACATTCAGTGCGATATGCCGTCTCGATACTCCGATGGAAGTTGAGTATTATAAGAACGATGGAATACTTCATTATGTTCTGCGATCATTATTAAAGAAATAATCTGCCATGCCAATATTAGAATATGAATGCATAGGATGTGGAACGAGGTACGAAGTATTCCACTTCACTCGCGAAAAAGAAGAAGACATTGTTTGCCCGGATTGTAATTCAACAAAATATAAAAAGATGATCTCGGTTCCTTCCATCAATTCTCGCATCAAATCAGATACATCCAGCAACGCACCCGCGTGTAAATATGCGAATACAAGTATGTGCCATGGAAATTGTGATTCAATGGAATAAATTTTGAAGGAAAGATAAAATGAAGTACGGGTTTTCAAAAAAGGTAGATTTGTCATTCGAATCTGCCATCGAGAAAGTAACTTCCGAATTAAAGAAGGAAGGCTTTGGAATTTTAACCACGATCGATGTTAAAGAAACTTTGAAGAATAAACTCAATGTCGATTTTCCAAGATACAAAATACTCGGCGCGTGCAATCCGCCATTAGCTCATCAAGCGCTTTTGAATGACGATCAAATCGGTCTTCTGCTTCCATGCAATGTAATCGTCTATGAAAAAGAGAATCAAATTCATGTAAGCATCTTTGATCCGCTGATGTTATCGAGGATAACCGAAAATAGCAGCATGAATGAGATGGCAGAGAATGTAAAAATGAAATTAGAACGCGTTTTGCAGGCAGTTTAAAATTTAATTCAAAAAATGATAAAAAGGAATCCTCACAAAGTGGTGAAGATTCCTTTTTTGTTATTTACCTAAAATTTACCTAAATTTTTTTAAAGATTAATAGGATTATTTGATTATGAACACGATGAAAACAGTCATTCTTATGACCGCTATAATGGTTCTGCTGATTCTGGTAGGATCATTCGTTGGTGGTGAGCAGGGAATGATAATGGCGTTTGTTATATCTTTATTGATGAATTTTGGCGCATACTGGTTCTCCGATAAAATTGTTTTGATGATGTACAAAGCAAAAGAAGTAACCGAAGCAGACGCACCAAAACTATTTTCTATGGTAACGAGAGTGGCAACTCAGGCACAGCTTCCCATGCCGCGGGTATACATCATACCGGGAGAAACTCCTAACGCCTTTGCAACAGGTCGAAATCCGGAGAATGCCGCGGTAGCAGTTACCGAAGGAATTATGCGCACACTTAGTGATGATGAATTGGAGGGAGTTCTTGCACACGAATTTGCTCATATCAAACACCGCGATATATTGACCGGAACGATTGTGGCTACACTTGTTGGTACAATAACATTCATTGCACGGATGGCAGGTTGGTCAATGATGTTTGCTGGAAGAGGAAGTGATCGCCGCGATTCAAACGGTTTAGCTGAGCTCGCGCTTCTCATAATCGCTCCGATTGCAGCAATGCTGATACAACTTGCGATTTCAAGATCGCGCGAATTTGCGGCAGATGAAGGTGCGGCGAGAATGTCAGGGCGACCATTATCTTTGGCAAATGCTTTGCAAAAATTAGAAAAGGGAGTAGAGCGCCTGCCGATGAGCGGTGTATCTCCTGCATCAGCGCATATGTTTATCGTCAATCCATTGCGCGCAGGTGGAGTTATGAAGTTATTCTCGACTCATCCTCCCATTTCAGAGAGAATTGAACGACTTGAAAATATCGCACGAGGCGGTATATAATTAAACTGCTTCTCCAATTTCAATTGAAAGATCTGAAAAGAATAATATGCCTAAAAGTGTAATATTCATTTTTATATCTTGCCTGTCATATTTCACAGCGCCAGCGCAGCAGGAAAAATCATCAAGTATACCATATTCAAATTTAAAAATGATTGAAAATGGTGTAGCACTTATTATCGATTCAGTATTCACTCATAATCAGATTCCTCAACAACGTGCTGTTTTTCTCTCAACAGAAGCGTTTGAATATAATTGGATACCGAAACAAGCTGTCTCGAATATTCTGAAAGAAAAAGGTCATTCTATTTACGAGGATAAGGTTGATTCAGCACTATCGTTGAGGATCAGTAGTTTTAAATCGGATATTATTTATGGATCTCAATTCCGTGAAAGTTTATTCGGTCAATCAAAAACTGAAAGACAGATTCAGATTCAGGTCGGTTTTTCTCTGACTGATAATAACTCAAAAGAAATTTTACTCAATTCGTTATTTCAATCGATGGTCAGGGACACGATATTTGCAAATATGATTTCTATCGTCGAAGACAAATCAATCCCACTAACAATTGCACCTTTACCGTCCGGGAATTATTTAGACCGGTTAATTGAACCGATTTTGATTCTAGGGGCAACTGGCGCGGCTGTGTATCTTTTCTATCATGTAAGAACAAAATAAATATTTTATGAAAATAAATATGAACAAAATAACAGTCTTATCCTTGAACATTATAACAATGTTCTTACTCACTTCTTGTTCTTCATCCGATGTCACCAAATCAATCACTGCCGATGAACGGTTCGAGATGGGTAAAAAGTTATTCGATGATGAGGATTATTTAGAAGCGATACACGAATTTGAAATAGTGAAAATTCAATTTCCGGGAAGCACTGTTGCGGACGATGCCCAATATTATCTCGCCGAATCACGTTACAAGATGGAAGAATATTTACTTGCCGCGCAGGAATATCAGGAATTAACAAGGAATATGTCTGCAAGCTCGTTTATTCCGCTTGCACAATTTAAAGTCGGTATGTGCTATTATAATCTTTCCCCATCATCATCGTTGGATCAGCAATACACCCACCGTGCAATAGATGAATTTCAATCTTTTATCGAATATCATCCGACTCACGAATTAGCTCAGGAAGCTACGGCGAACATAAAAAAGCTAAATGAGAATCTTGCTAAAAAATTGTATGAGACTGCTGAATTATACATGAATATGGAATATTACAAATCCGCAACAATCTATTTCAACAACGTGATCGAGAAATTCCACGACACACCTTTTGCGGAAAACGCTTATCTGGGAAAAGTTCGTGCATTGATTCTCCGTAAAAAATATTCCGATGCCGGTAAAGAAATCAATAAATATTTTGAAAAATATCCGAGTGGATTGATGAAAAATGCTGCGGAAAATCTCAAAAAACAGATTGATGGAGAATTAGAGTCAAATAAATCTAACCATAACCAATAATTATACGGCATCCGATATTATGAAAACCATTTCAAAAAATAAACGCTTTGTCAAAGCATCTCAGGTAGAAATGACACAACTTGTACTGCCGAACGATACGAATCAACTCGGTAACTTATTGGGCGGACGCTTGATGGAATGGATTGATATTGCTGCGGCAATCGCGGCACAGCGTCATTCAAACCGCGTTTGTGTAACCGCCGCACTGGATAATCTGGTGTTTCATCATCCGATCCATTTAGGAGAAGTAGTAACACTTCAGGCATCTGTAAACCGCGTGTTTTCCACTTCGATGGAAGTGGGAGTTAAGGTGATCGCGGAAAATCAGTTGACATCAGATCGGAGGATTACCAATACGGCATATCTTACTTTTGTTGCAGTGGACGATCATGGTAAATCTGTTAAAGTGTCGCCGATAAATCCCCAAACCGTGGATGAAAGAAAACGGTATAAAGAAGCTCTCGTTCGTAGAGATTCTCGCCTTCTTAAAAAAACACAACAAAGGTAAGCGCTCACTTAGTGTTTAATTCTTACTTCCATAAATCATTTAAAATAATCTTTTTTCTCTTTATTATCATCAACATTATTTATCCGCAAGATAAAAAAGAAAGTGAATATTATCATGAAACATTCGGTATCGTTTATGATTATAAAACACAAACGTCTCCATTGAAATTGATCAAAGGTGATTTTAATGGAGATGGGTGGGACGATATTTCCGTAATTGGAAATGATCAATTGAAAATATTTTATCAAAATAATGATTCGTTGGAATTGAACTATTCGATCATTAATTTTTCTGAGCGCATCATAGATGGCGCGATATCAAAACTCCAAAAAGATATATTCCCGATCTTTGTTATCGGTACAACCGAACCCTTCAAAATTCGGTGTTATTATCCGCTTAATTTAAATAAAAAGAAAATACTGTGGAAAACCATACTCAATGAACCGCTCGAGAATATAGTACTGAATGATTTGGATGGAGATAAAAAAACAGACATTCTATTATTCGGCCGTAAACAATTGGGAATTACATATTATCGCGGCAATGGTGACGGGACATTTAAAAAACCGCTCCGGTTATTTAACGATTATTCATTTAATAATATTTCAGTCGCACGATTGCACGACGGTGGAATGCCGGATTTTGTAGCATCAAGCTGGCTAACAAACCAAATTCTGATTTACGCAAATAACGGAAATTTGCAATTCAGCCCTCCATATATCATTGATGTTGCGGCTGAAACGGATAATATTATTGCCGCTGACATTGATAACGATAATTACATAGATCTTTTAACCTCAAGTTCAATCGAAAATACAGTATATCTCTACAGAGGAGATTTTGGTGGTGGATTTCTTCCTAGGGGAACAAAATCGATTAAAAGTTTTCCGACAAAAATTGAAATTGCTGATTGCAATAACGATGGAGTGAGAGACATTGTTGTCGGAAGTTCAACTTCTAAGAATATCACGGTTTTTCTTTGCGATAAAAGAGGAAACTTTGTTGAAGAGATTCCTATTGGTGGTGGAGAATCTATCTCAGATATGATTACTTTCCGAAATACAAAATCATCCTCGAATAATTTGGCAATTCTGGATGCATCCAACTGTAAATTAAAAGTGTTTTATAATGTAGCAATTCAGCGAAGATATTCTGAAAACATCAATTACGCTGTTGGAGTGAAACCTGTATACCTATGCGTAGAAGATATTGATAATGACAGATTGTTGGATATTATTGTTTCTAATAATGAGTCAAAATCAATTTCACTTTTTATTAACTCTAGTACAAAAGGAATAAACGGACAAATTGCATATGATATGCCTGGACATCCGTCTGCACTAAATATTTGTCGAAATAAAGATAATAATGTAGTAATAGTAACTTCAGATTATGATGAATTTAAAATTCTAATATCTGAAATAAATATGTTATCATTCTCTTCAAAATCATCAACATTTATAACGCACAATAAATCGATTATATTAAATACTTTTTCAGGTACAAAATCTGAACCACTAAGGATATTTTGTTTACAGGAGATTCCGAAAAATAAATCGTTATCATTTGTCCTCTATCAACGCTTACAGCGTGAAATGTTTATTGAGAAAGTTATGAATCCAGTTCCATGCGAAATTTTGAAAGATTTAACATTTGTAGGTAGGGGTAAAAACATAATTTATGCATCGCTTGTATCGGCTAAGAACAGGATTGATTTATATCATTCAAGATTTACTACTGATGAAGAAATATCAATAGGGAAATTATTCTTTACAATAGATAGCGTTCAAGATTGTTCCCTTAAGTTATATTCAGTTAGATTGAATGATGATGAAATAGATGATTTGGTTGTTTCACTTGGAGAACCAGAAAATAAACTTTATATTTTTTATGGAACAAAAGACAAATTTAAAGATATTTCTAAAAATCAAGTCGATGTAATATTGAATAAAAATGAATCTGCCGGTATCCAATTTTATGATCTGGATAATAACGGTTTAAACGATATAACATATTTGAATAATAAAACTAAAGCTATCGACGTTCGATTCGCCGAAAAAGATGGCACATTCGGTAATCCTCGCCAGATTAAATCAGTGGGCGAAATATCGGATTATAAATTTACCGATTTGAACAACGATAGTTTACCTGAACTTTTACTGACAGATTCTAAAAACAGTTTGTTGAAAATAATTCGATTGAAAGATTAAAAATTTTGCCGCTAAAAATAATATATCCGACATTGCTCATCATTCTAATCTTGTTTGGCAGTAGTCAAAGTCTGTCTCAAAAGATCGGAAATCGGAATGTTGAATTAAAGGAGTTATTAGATAATTCCGATCTTCATAATTCCTTGTTAGAATCTTCAGGTGGTAAATGCGGACTTGGATTGATGTTCCAACTGCGCAGTCAGATAAAAAATATGAGTAGTAAGCAAAAAGATCGGTTGAGTGCTCTCCTATCTCCACCGATACTTCAAGTGGACACGATCATCGGAAAATTCCGGATATTTTATGATACCACAGGAGTCAACACACCGGCATTGTTGGATGATCAATTTCAAAGAATCGCGGGTACCTGGAGTGCATACGTTGATTCTCTTGGTAGGTACCTGAATTACACTTGGAATTACTTTGTCGATAATCTTGGATACGATTCACCGCCATTCCAATCGGGCAATAATTATTATAATATATACATCGAAGAATTATATACACCGTACAATCCGCTTTATGGAGAAACTGTATTTCAAGAATCAGATAGGTACGGCAGTTTTATTCCTCCTCGCTTCACATCTTACATCAGGATTGATAATGATTTTAAAGATTTAAAAAGCGAAGGAATAGCAGGTCTTTCTGTTACTTGTGCACACGAGTTGCATCATGCTTTTCAACTTGGCAGTTACGGTTACCGTGAAAACGATATTTATTTTTATGAGATCACATCAACCTGGATGGAAGAATTATTGTTTCCTGATGTAAATGATTATTTACAATATTTGAGAGGATCACTGGGTTATCCAAAAGGGCAGTTTCTTTATCCGGATGTTTCTTTTACATCATCATCATGGATGGTAAGCTACAGCCGCGCTATTTGGGGGAAATATATTCAAAAAAAATACTCGCCTCTGGTTATGAGAAACTCGTGGAATTATTTCAGACAAAAGAATGCGTTGAATGCTATCGATGAAGCGCTGGCTGAGGTTGGGAGTTCTTTCCGAAAATCATTTTTAGAATGGACTATTTGGAATAACAACACCGGTCCGGGTTGCGATACAACGTTGTATTACGATGATGGAAAATATTTTCCACAAATTAAATCTAACGCTCCCATAGAGTATATTTCGGACATGAGAGCATTTAGTGATTCACTCGAAAATCTCAGTTCGGTATACCAACCGGTATGTTTGCTAAAATCTATTTCGGATAATTGTAATTCAAGTCCGCAGATGATGGTAATCGTAACAAATCTGAATTCAACATACCCGGCAGGCACAATATTTACATTCAATTATGAACTGTCACCAAGGGGTGGGTGGGATTATAAAGAACTGTCGAACGGAATATTTACACGACTAAATGTTCCCGATCCTGAAAACTGGTCATCACAAGAAAGTATCCCAAGTATTGTCTCAGATATAGTGGTATATCCAAATCCGTTCAAACCGCAAAATATGAAACCGCTGACGTTCCGATTGCCACCAACGAAAAAAGATAATGTTAATTTGTCGATATTCACTTCATCAATGGATAAAGTCATCCAAAAAGATTTGGATGTGATGAGTCAAAATTACGAACCATATATCAGTTGGGACGGGCATGATGAAAGCGGAAGATTAGTTGCTAGCGGAATATATTTTTATGCTCTTAAATTGAATGATAAAGAATACATCGGAAAATTTGCGGTAATTAAAGAATGATGAACACGATATTATTTCAAACCGAAAACATCGCGAAGACATTTAACAATCGTAAGATATTCAGCGAAATATCATTTTCACTGAAAGAACGAGATTCAATTGCAATAACAGGAAGAAACGGATCGGGGAAATCAACATTATTGAAAATTCTTGCCGGTGTACTTACCCCCACACGCGGTACAACCGATCTGAAAATTAACAATACAACCATAAAACCTGAAGACTACTATAATCAACTCGGGTTGGTTTCTCCATACTTACAACTGTATGATGAATTCACCGGATGGGAAAACTTAGATTTCTTCCGACGCGTACGCAATATTAATGTTGAAGATAAATATTTAGATGAACTGCTATATAAATATAATATTTGGGAAAGAAGAAACGATTACGTACGTACTTATTCATCCGGGATGAAGCAACGTTTGAAATACGCATTCGCAATGATCCATAAGCCGCCGATACTTCTCTTGGATGAACCAACATCAAATTTAGATGCCGAAGGGATTGCGACAGTTTATAATACTATGGAGGAACAGAAAAAAGTCGGAATTCTAATTGTCGCTACAAATGATGCTGAAGATATCAAGCATTGCGGTCAGGTGATCGACCTGAATCAACAAGCAGGGAGAAGAAAATAATATGGGTGATTCGATAAAAATTATATATTCAATCTTTAAAAAAGATTTATCCTCTGAATTAAGAACCAGGTATGCTCTTAACGCATTGCTGATGTTTGTGATTACTACTCTATCGATAATTCTATTTTCAATCGGAAACGAAAACGTATCACCTGAGTTATTATCGGGAGTCTTATGGATTATCATTTTCTTTTCCACCATGTCTGGGTTGTCAAGAACTTTCGTCAGCGAAGAGGAGAGAGGCACAGTCATGACTCTCCACTTAATTGCGAAACCATTAAAAATATATATCGGCAAACTGTTCTTCAATCTTGTCCTGCTGTTTGGATTAAATATTTTTACTGTCGTACTTTACCTTATATTCGTCACGAGCTTTTCAATAGGAAATTATGCGATTTTTATTACAACGATCGTCTTGGGTACCTTCGGGCTCGCAAGCGGTTCAACAATTATCGCGGCGATAATAGCAAAGGCAAACACTAAAGGAACCTTATACCCTGTGTTGTCGTTTCCAATATTATTACCGCTGCTTCTAACGGTAATCAACGCAACAAAACTATCGGTTGATAACGTACCGTTTGCAGATGCTTTAGGAGAATTTCAAATTTTGTTCTCATATCTCATCGTGCTAACGGTTATATCTTTTTTGTTGTTCGAATTCATTTGGAAAGAATAAAAGATATTTTGCTCCCTATTGTTAATTTGCGTATTTTACATTGTAATTAATCATAAAACAGTTGAATTTCGAGCATAAATGGCATTTAAACTGATTCTTGGTGCTTGGTTGGGTGTTATTCTCATAGTCGGGTTTTCTTTCCCAATAACGCCAAATCCGGCACATTGGTACGATCTTCCGTTCGTCCCTGGACTGGAAGATAAAGCACGCATATTATTTTTTCATGTCCCGATGGCATGGGTAACAACACTCGCTTTTATTATCTCTTTAATTTATGGAGTCAAATATCTCGCGAAGAAAAATTTAGATTCTGACCTCATCTCGTTTTCTTCCGCCGGACTCGGAATGATGTTTTGTATCCTGGCAACAGTTACAGGTTCCTTATGGGCAAAGTTTACGTGGGGGTCGTTCTGGAATTGGGATCCGAGAGAAACTTCTATTTTTGTTTTGCTCTTAATTTACGGTGCTTACTTCGCGCTGAGATCAGCGATTGAAGGTGCTGAAAAGAAAGCGACGCTTTGTGCAGTGTACGCAATAATTGCCGGCATTACGGTACCGTTCTTCATTTTTATAATGCCACGGATAGTTGAAGGACTCCATCCTAACGAAGCAATAGTTAGTAAAGGAAAAATCTCCATGAATGTAACAATGCTGGTGATATTTTTAAGTTCACTCGCAGGTTTTACGGCATTGTTTTTCTGGATACTAAATTTAAAAGTCCGGGCGGAACGACTCGAATCAAAATATCATCTGAAAGGAGAATAAGTGTTCGAATTTTTCTCACAAAACGCGTTATACATTGTCTTATCAATCGTTCTTATCGGATGGGTGGGAATCTTTTGGTACCTTTTGCGGTTAGATAAGAAAATGGCAAAACTTGAAAAGATGTTTAAGGATTAAAAAATGAAATTGAAGATCGTGATCGGTGGAATAATCGTAGTTGCCGCAATCGTTTTCGGTGCCCTCTCATTCGTTGAATCGAATGTTGAGTATATGGATTTCGGTAAAGCGATGAGTGTAAAGAAGAAAGTTCAGGTTAAAGGAACCTGGATGAAAGAGAAGGAATCTTCGTTTGACGCAAACTCAAAAGAATTTTCTTTTTATATGAAAGATGATAGCGGGATTGAGCAAAGAGTGGTATTCAAAGGAGCCAAACCGAATAATTTTGAAATAGCTGACGCGCTTGTTATAAAAGGAAAGTACAATAACGGAACATTCCATGCGAGCGAAATATTAACGAAATGTCCGTCGAAATATGATGTTAAGCCGGGTGAACAAAGCAAGCCGATGTAAATATTTTTTACAATCCGGATCATTATTGAAGGTTGTCTCGAAGAGGCAACCTTTTTTTATTCCGGTAACTCCAGTAGTGACTATTGAGCAATTGGATTTATTTTATTATCTTTTACAAAAAAGGGGCATAATATGAAATCTAAAAAATCACGTTTAAAAATTACCTGGTTAGGTCATGCGGCATTTCTGATTGAAACTTTAAAAGGGAAGAGAATACTGATAGACCCCTGGTTAGAGAATCCAAAAGCGCCACCGAACACAATTGGTATTCAAAATATCGATTTGATATTAATTACACACGGACATTCAGATCATATCGGAAACGCTGTTGCGATAGCAAAGAAAACAAACGCAAAAGTAATCGCTATTTTCGAATTGTATCTTCACCTTGCTAATCAAGGATTGTCGAATGCGCAAGGGATGAATAAAGGAGGCACGTTGGTTCATGATGATATAAAAATCACGATGGTCGACGCGAAACATAGTTCAGGCGTCGATTATGAAGCGAAGGTAATTACGGGAGGTGAAGCCGCAGGTTTTGTCGTCGAGTTGGAAAATGGATTTAAAGTTTATCACGCAGGAGATACATCGGTGTTCGGCGATATGAAAATAATCGGAGATATATATAAACCTGATTTAGTTTTGTTGCCAATCGGTGGTCTATATACAATGGGACCAGAAGAAGCGGCTTATGCATGCAGGTTACTAAAACCAAAATATATTATCGGGATGCATTACGCCACATTCCCTATACTTACGGGCACACCTGAAGCGTTGAAAAAATTATTACCGGCAGAAATGAAAAATAAGGTTATCGAATTAATCCCCGGAGAGATGATCGATATCTGATGGGGTGGTATGTTTACTTTGATTTAAAATCTTTTTGATTTACAGGTTCAGCGATAAATAAACGTGAACAAACATCACCGTTGAATTTCTTCGTTATTTTACATTGCTCATGATGTTGTTTTATCTCTTCAATATTGTTTACATCGGAAGAAAAACAATAATTATCCAGAACTTCGCCGCATTCTGTACAATATTTTACCGGACTCTGTGTAGATTTGTTATTTGATTTTTTAGCAATTCTCTTCATACACTATTTTATGTTAATTGAACATATTAATATACAAAATTGGATTTTAAATTTCCTATTATTTAAAACAGAAGAATATCAAAAGTAGTTCAAATATTAAAGACGAATATTATGAAATCACACCTAAACACTCTCTTACTGATAATCACCATTCTTCTTCTTGCTTTTACGGGGGTGGCACAATCTGTCCGGCCGATTCGCGACGATGTTGGATATTGCTGGAAAATGAGTGATATAACCAAATTAATCGATTATCTTGAAGTAAATGAAACAGGGAAAAAGATAGATAATATCATTGCAGGTATTTTACCGCATGATGATTATCTCTACGCGGCAAGAATATATTATCCGCTTTTTCGTTCGATAAAATCGAAAGAAGCTGTAATCTTTGGCGTAACACACGGAACCGTGCGCAAAGAAATCGGTGATCCGCAGAATATAATATTGCTGGATGGATATGATGAATGGAAGGGGCCTATAAAAAACATTCAGATATCACCGCTTCGGGAGTTTATCAAGGCGCATCTTGATACATCCCTCTTTAGAGTAAACAATAAAGCTCATGAACTGGAGCATTCAATTGAAGGACAGTTACCTTTCCTGCAATATTATAATCCCGACATAAAAATAACACCGATCATGGTAACGGCAATGACGTTTGAAAAAATGGAAGAGGTTTCGGCGAAACTGGCTGCAATCATTTCGGAATATGTTAAGGAAAAGAATTTGATAATCGCGAAGGATATAGTTTTCTTGATCTCATCGGATGCAAATCATTATGGCAAAGACTTTAACAACATTCCGTTTGGAGAAGATTCTGCCGCTCATAAGAAAGCGATCGAGCAAGATATAAGAATCGCTGATAATTATTTGAAAGGTGAAATTCAACCTGAAAAGATAAAAAAGTTTACTGAAGAGATGAAGAATGTAGTTTGGTGCGGGAAGTATTCCATCCCTTTCGGTTTATTAACGACAAAGAAAGTCGTTGAGATTGTTCAGGATAAGAATATAAAAGGTGAAATAGTTAGATACTCTGACACATACACCGAAGGCGTGCTCCCGGTAAAAGGGACAGAGTTAGGAACAACCGCCCCATTTTCACTCAAACACTGGTGCGGATTTTTGAGTGGGGTGTTCTATACTGACATTAAATAGTTGTCCAGTCATTAATTACTTCATCAACTGATCTTGATTTTGGATCGAAGCTTATTATTTTGATGGAGAGCTTTCACATCTAAATTTATCGAAAGTTTTGATCTGTTGCCGCAGTTCTTCAGATTTGATTTTCATTTTCCATTTCTTAGCCGCGCGTGTTGCATGATTAACATGAATGTCAAATGAATAATCTTTCAACTTATCGGTAATATCACCTGAGAGTCTTTCATTTATATCAATCATTTTTATAGGAGATTGACAGGAGAAGTCTAGTTCCTCAAAGTCTATCATTCTAATTTCGTTGTGATTGATGGTTTTAAAAAATATGCGGCGACTCTTTGTATCAAAAACCATACTCCAAAGCGTTGGACTCCCATTTATCTTTTGACCACTTACCTGATCCAGTATTTCGAAGGCATAGTTAATAACCGATTGGGAATCGCCCGGCTCATATGATGATACCATTTCTGCGGCTCTTGTGAATCGGCGTAAGGACGAGTTCGTTTTTGCAGCCGGCTTTACAATCTTATTCAGAACGGAGATTTTATTCCATTCCGATATTGATTGATCATAAGTACTGTTTGCCAGAACAGTGACCGGAAGATTTTTACCTGAGTGAGCCACCATTTTCCCGTTCAGGAATTCAATGGTAGCACAATTACCATATTTGTCGCTGATCAGGTAATGAGGAATAAAGTAAGGCGGAACATTTCCAAATGTACGCAGGGAGGAATCGGTTGCAATAACTTCTTCAACCGTTGAGAAATTATCGAGCATGTACTGTAACCATAAAGAAGTATGTATCCATGGTCGCTCATCAGGTTTAGGAAATTTACTCTCTCTAAGTCCCATTAAACTGATGACGAGTCCTGCCTCGTTCATCCCCGCGAACGCGGCTTGACCCGTAACCAGATTGAAGCTGACACTTCCATACTTCGATCTCCAGCATAGATGTTTGCTGAACGAATCAGATTCTAAAAAATCTTTTGATACGTTCCGTTTGTTGACAAAAATCAATCCCTCAGGAATATCTTTCGGATAATCGTAATTTGATCCGAATACAGCATAACCACTATTCCTTAGACAGAACGATGTACACTCCTGCGGTGCCGGTTGAGCCAGTATAAGATTGATTGAAATGATGAAGAGGAGGAAATAATATTTAATTTTCATAAATGCCGTTGTGAAGTGAACTTTCTTTCAGTTGTCATGTTGAGCGCAGCGAAACATCTCAATGATCGAAGTATAAGATTCTTCACTTCACTACGCTCCGTTCAGAATGACATGTGAGAGCAACAGTATGTTCCGGTGAAAAATAAACGATGCAGGATATCTTTTTATATTGACGGCGCCTGTCTCATCATCTTTTGATGGGAACCTTTTATAAAGTGTTATGCGAAACGCGGCTATGGTATAATATTGAGTTCACATATATCTTCTGCTTGGGTTCCTGCTATTAGGTCATGAAGCACTGCCCGAATTTTGTATTTTCCTAATGGATCGCCTATTTCAGGCATAATTGTGAATGCGCGATCTGCAAGAATATAACCGAAGTTTGAAGAAACATGTTTTTTAGAATCTAGAAATTCATCATTACGATACACTTCTTTTCCATCTGGCCCTTCAACGCTAATGTCAATTCTGTAATGTCGAATTGAATCGCGAGAAAGCGAAAGGTTTGCAACAATGAAGCCAGCGTTTACCATCTGCCCAACATGTGCAACATTAGTCGTATCAATGCGCGGATGATGGTGATAGTCAGTTGTCATCCATTCTTCTTCAAAATTCAAATTTGCAGAAATAAATGCGTCTATAAATGGATAAGACGGTTCATCGTGAGATAATGTGTCATTTTGGGCTTGCGTTATAGTAAGCAAACATATTTGCAGGATCGTAACGTATATTAGCCTTTTAGTCATATAATAAATGCCTTCAAAGAATTGGTACAAAGTTTATATAGCCGCGTTGCGCATAACGCTGCGCGGGAAAAACGAACGTGCGAGCGAACGGCTCTTGCCCATTGAGGGGTGTAGCCCGCACAACGATTTTGAGACATCATAATAGAGTATTGCTATTGTTCAATACGTTTCCTCAACTTGTTTGCCATCTCAATGTCGAGCGTCTTAAGCTTTTCATAAATAGTCGAAGCGGAATCTTTGTGCCCAGTCAGAAGATAGCATTGACCAAGAGCGTAGAAGTTCATGGGGTCAGATGACCCAAGCTTGGCGGCGTGGTTTAGAGCGACAATGGCTTCAGCGTATTTCCCCATCTTCCCGTATACAACGCCTGAATTAGTATAGGCTTTTGAAAATTTATTATCTAGTCCGATTGCCTTTTGAAAACACTCAGATGCTTTTTCTAACTGCCCAAGTTTTCCGTAGGCTTCTCCCAGAGCATTATGAAGGTCAGCCTCATCGTTATGAAGCTCCACAGCCTTCTTATACGATTCGGTTGCTTCGGGGAAACGATTGAGTTTCGCTTGGATGGAGCCTAGACGTGCATATGCTCTCCAGTTCTTTGGATCCCTGACTGTTCCTCCGAGAAAAATGGCTGCCTTCACTTCGTCTGTGGATAGCCCAATAAGTTTCTCGAGTCCTTCTCCTCCATGGCCAGAACCTATCTCCTTGATAGATGCTATTATCTCTTTAGCTTCTTCAACTTTGCCTAAGACAAGATCGGTTAGAACGAGGTTGTGAAGGGCTATTATTTTATTTTGTGAAGAGCGTAATTCGAGAAACGTATTTCTTGCACCTTCCCAATCACCTTCGATGGTTTGTGCAACACCCATGTTCAGTTTAATGTTGTCATAGTCGTGCGTATTTTCTTTGACATGCGATAACAACTCGCGGTAGTAGCCTACAGTAAAATCTTCAACAGTTGATTGGGCAAATAGATTGCAAGCGATAATTAGAGATAAGAAAGTTAAAAACACAATTGACTCAGTATGGTAATTTGATCGTTCAGTAATAGTTTGAATTTGCATGAAAACTCCTTTCCTAATAGTTGCGTGGCACCTATCATTGCGCAGGAAAAACTAAGTGAGCGGACGTGAGCTTCTTTTGCACACGAACCAACCACACACATTTTGTCGCTACGCTTTTTATTTTCAATTTAATTATCTAATATTTTATATTCGTCTTTCATGCAAGCTCATCAACATACTCACGCACTCTAAATTTCCCTATATCAACTTCCACTACGCGTGAGTTCTCTCAATATCAACCCATCTCTTCGTGATGTTTAAATTAGGGAACATTCTTCAAAGAGTCAAGCAAAATATCTTCCGTCAACACTAGATTTTCATCTTTTTTATTATCTTATCTGCATAACCGTCTCCCATTAAAAGGCGCCGCCTGTACATATATGGTGTTTAAGTTTATTTATTGGCAATAATGCTTAAAATGAACGTTTTTAAGGGAAAATACGGTTCGCACATTCAATCGGGGAGTTCTAACTTCCAACCGGTGCTCTTACAGGTGTTGGGCGGGACTTCCAACTCCCAATCTGTAAGCCCGTACTTACTATCCGTCAATCTCCAATTACTATCCAGGACTCTCTATTTACAAGATGCCCCGGTTATCGCACCGCCATACACTCTCCAAATACAATTTGTAACATCGCACTCATCGTCTGCAAATCTCCAACTTCCATCCGTAACTCCGCACCAACTGTACGGGGCTACCCGGCGGGATCTGCAGGTCCGCACTTCCCATTTGGAGAGTTGCACTTTCCTTTTGCATACCCGCACCCGGCAAGTGCCCACTTGCTCTTGCCGTTTGGAGAGTGTACGGTGATAGGAATATTTACCTCGATACCTTCTGCGTTTACCCGCACGGGCGGTGCGCACTGTATCCTGCTTGATGGGAAACCCACGCCGTTAATTGGAAAAACAACTACAGCGCAAATAATCTCCCACACTGGGGTATACTGCTGGGAGGGAGCTTTGCTCCTGACCGAATATATCGGTGTACAGGTCGGGAGTATGTGCGCCAGAGGCGCATCAGCCTTAGGCTGAAACTCCCTGCCAACGAAAGTAAAAGAAAATAACTCATCCTTTATCTTTTATCCTTCATCCTTCTACTCAAATTGCATTTCTCCAAAAATATTCCAATCTTTTCAATCATCACAATTATTTCAATCATTACAATCATTCAATTAAAATGAACAGACAAGATGCTTTATCTCTTCTGAAAGAATACACAAAAAACGAAGCGCTGTTAAAACATATGTACGCGGTTGAAGCGGCTATGCGCGCCTATGCCCGCAAGTCGGGTGAAGATGAAAATAAATGGGGGATAGTTGGTTTACTCCACGACTTTGATTATGAAATGTACCCAAACGCGCCCGATCATCCGCTAAAGGGATCTGAGATATTGAAAGATAAAGGATATCCTGAAGATGTTCGGCGAGCAATTCTGGGACATGCAACCTACAGCGGTGTTCCGCGCGATACGCAAATGGCAAAAACTTTATATGCTGTAGATGAATTGTGCGGATTTGTTATGGCATGCTCGCTTGTGCGTCCGAATAAAATTGCCGACCTGCAACCATCGTCGGTCAAAAAGAAATTGAAAGATAAAAGTTTTGCCGCCAATGTGAACAGGGAAGATATTATAAAAGGAACAGAAGAGTTAGGCGTTCCGCTGGATGAGCATATCCAGTTTGTTATAGATGCGATGCGCTCAATTTCGTCGGAACTTGGGCTGTAGCTGCACATTATACTTTGTTGTAATGAAACTTCTCATGACCAAAAGAGAAATGTCTGCCTGGTTATTGGGATTGACACAAAAGGAAATTTTCAGGTAGCCGCAGACTTTATGTCTGCGATAGTATCACAGAAACGCAACCTGAAGGTTGCGACTACCACCTAAATCTTACTTATTGGTCAAGACCAAAAGAACAAAACTGCTAAGGTTGTAGGGAGTTGTCACAAGGTAAACCTCCCAGCTTAGAAATCAACATTAAATCCCGCGCCAATTGTTTCTAAACGCTGATCGTAATATTCACCAAAGAGATGTCTACCTTTGTAGTATGAAAAGAAAAGATTGAATCCTTTCCCATACGCGCTTCCGATTTTAATCCCAGCTTCGGCATGATGAGATGGGGAGTATTTTGGCGTACCTGTCATTGTCATGGTGTATGAAATGAATGGAGATAAATTTTGGTTGAGGATCTTCAAGTTCAACCGTGATGTTGTAAACTCGATACCTGCCAAACCTGCAAGTCGCTTAAATTCAGCCGGCCTGTTTAGAGTGGCGTAAGATATTCCGCCGTAGTAGCGCAGTTGCTCTGTTCCGTAATTAAGATGGTGAAGTAAAACAAGTTCGCCAAAGTCACGCGAAAAGGGGATGGGACCACCTTCTTTACTCCACTCGCGCGGATATGTGTGAATCCAGTAATTCCCATCAGCAAGATGAGCGCTGTGATGAAGAATCCGTAAACGCGCCATCGGTTTGCTGAATGAATCTGTACATGCGACTGTAATGTTTCCGCCGAAGAATCCGTCTATCGCATCGATCTGAAGATAAAGTCCCTCAGAATCTTTTACGTAGGCGTAAGCGAAGAAATCAATGCCTACTCTGAAAACTAATTTGTTAAGAGCAGTTTTATATTCAATAAGATCGATTGAATTGCCAAGTTCAACTTTCATTTGTGCGCGGTCTAAGAAACGAACCAAACCAACTCGTGTTTCCTCAGTATTTGTCTTCAATGGCGGAAATTGCAAACCGCCGGGGAAGAGGTTGAAATTCGAAAGCGATTCCGGTTGAAAATTCTCATCTACGGCTTGTGAATATGCACGAGGGCTGATGATATTCAGAAAGATAAAGAAGATTAGAGACGAAAAATATTTAAAACGCATCATTTGCAAATTAACTCCGTAAAATAATTCGTCAATATAACGAATTTGTAAAAGAAAAAGAATATTTTGGAACTGTGCGGATATTTTAATACATTTTCCAAATTGAAAATATTTATTAGGAGAACTAAAATGAAGCGATTGTTATTAATAAGCGGATTGATCTTTATCTTCTTTCTTCCATTGTTATCTCAAGAAGATGAAGAAGAAATACCTATGCCACCAAAGAGGTCTCTACCTGCGAAATTAGGTGGTGCGGGTGGATTCACACAAAACCTGCTATTCTTAAACCTGGATCCGATAAACGATTATCTTGGGCGAAGTGGTGCCGCGAAATTCGAAAAACAACCGATGCTATTACTTGGCGGACAAGGTTACGGATATATCATGCTTGTGCAGAATCTTCGCATCGGCGGAGTTGGTGCCAGCGGAACGATGAAGAGTGCTTCAATCGATACGGGTATCTACCCAAATATGAGGCGTGACGTTGAACTGTCTGTCGGTTTTGGCGGAATGACAATAGAATATGTTTTACCTATAGTACCGCGACTCGATATTTCTGCAGGCATCATGCTTGGCGCCGGTTCTACCACATTGAAAATATGGCGTAACCAAAACCCGAATAAAATCTGGAACGATATCTGGGATGAATACGGGAATAATAACATTTCATCGTATGAATATGCACGCACATTGAATGGGGCATTCTTCATCTACCAACCGCAGGTCAACATTGAATATGCGGTTTTGCGGTGGGTTGGAGTACGATTAGGAGTTGCTTACAACGGTATGGCTGCGCCGGAATGGAAGTTAGATGATAAGTACGATCTTATCGGAGTTCCATCGAATATCAGCGGTAAAGGTTTGATGCTTAACGGAGGAATATTCCTGGGTACATTCCTATTTTAAAAAGAATTATTATCAAATCAATCGGAGCCGGTTTTTTACCGGTTCCGATTTTTATTTTCCTCTTAACAACTCTTTCAACTTTCCAATAAAAATTTGATTTTGTTCCATTGTTCCTACAGTTACGCGGATACAATGCGGTAATCCAAAAGCTTTAAGCGGGCGAACTATGATTCCTTTCGATAATAACCCTTGGTAAATCTGATTCACAATGTTTTCATCTTTAAACACGATTGTTACAAAGTTGGCATGTGAAGGAATCACTTGCAGATGCAGATCGCGCAACGCATCGGGTAGATACCTCAATCCTTGATTATTCAGTTCAACCGCGCGTTTTACAAAATCTCTGTCATCAAGTGCCGCGATACCCGCCGCCTGTGCCAATAGATTTGGCTCGAAAGATAATTTAACTTTCATCAGGTTTGTGATTAGATTTTTATGAGCGAAACCATATCCGAGTCGCAAGCCCGCGAGGCCATAAATTTTAGAAAATGTCCGAAGTGTTATAACATTGTCGTAACGGTATTGCATTGAATCGGGGTATTCCGGATTATGCTGTGCATATTCGAAGTACGCTTCGTCGAGTATAATTAAAGTGCGCTCTGGAATATTTTTATAGAAAACATCGAACTCTTGCTTGCTGAAAATTGTGCCTGTAGGATTATTGGGATTTGCAAGGTAAACTATTTTTGTATGGGCGTTCACTTGCTTGGCAAGCGCGGGAAGATCGTAATGCCAATCGCGGTAAGGGACAGTTCTGTACTTAATACCGCGCGATCGTGCTAAAACCTGGAAGCCGATAAATGCCGATTCGGTTGTAAGAACTTCATCATCGTCGCACAAAAAAGTACGGATAATGAAAGACATTATCCCATCAGAACCATTGCCGACAATTACGTTATCAATTTTCAGATTGTACAATTTCGCCAGCTTGACTCTCAAATCATATCCGCCGTTTGGGTAGAAATTAACTTCACCGATATGTTTTTGGATTGCAGCGATAGCAAGAGGAGAGGCGCCAATCGGATTTTCATTCGAAGCCAACTTTATAACTTTCTTTATCCCGAATTCACGCTGAACTTCGTCTATCGGTTTTCCCGGTTTATATGGTTGTAACGATTCAATATATGGTGGAACTAAGGGCATAACAATAAGGATTATTGGTGATCAAGATAAATTTTGTGTCAAAAGATAAGAAAGAGAGAACTTAAAATCAATTATCGCTTTGGATATAATTAACAATTTCCTTACTTTTTAACCATAGTGATAATGAAAGGAGAATGATGAACGACGGTTACGAATTATTTTAATGATCAATTAACTACAATCAACATTTTGTTATATAACCGTTGTAAAATATTCTTTCTCATCATCAGCATCCTGCTGGGTTATTTCTGTGCTACTGCTCAATTGGGCAGCTATGGCGTATCGAATGAATTAAAATTCCGCCTCTCTAAATTCAAAGATACTACAATTGTTCTTACCCATCCCTTTATTATTCCAACATCATTAACGGTCCGCGCCGATTCGATCGACCTCAAAGATTCAATCGATTACATTTATGATCAATCGTTGAATACGATTACAATAAAAAAGGTTTTTAAGGATGATATTAATCGGGATAACAACAATCGCGCAATCGCAATAAAATATCGGCAAGCACCTTTTCTGATTAAGAAAAATTATAAACACCGGATTCCGCAATCGTTGAGCGATAGTATGAAAACGATTTCGGAACGAATAAGCAAACCAAGAACATCTTTTTCAGTCGATGATTTATTCGGTTCAAATCTTCAGGCATCAGGGAGTATTGTCAGGGGATTTACGTTGGGGACGAATCGTGATTTGTCTTTGAACTCCGGCTTCCGTATGCAGATGTCGGGTAAGCTGGCAGATGATGTGGAAGTCATAGGATCGTTGACAGATGAAAACTCTCCACTTCAACCGGAAGGAACAACACAAACACTCCAGGAAATTGATAAGGTGCTGATTGAAATACGAAGTGAAAATATGTCTGCCACACTTGGCGATATAAATATAAATGTTGCAGGTAATGAGTTTGGTAACTTAAATCGGAAGTTATCGGGAGCGAAAGGATCAATTAATTATAGCGTCGGTAAGGTCGGGGGAGATTTTCATATTGCCGGTGCAGTAACCCGCGGTAAATTTACAACGAATGAATTTCAGGGATTTGATGGTGTGCAAGGACCGTACCGGCTAACTGGTGAACGCAATAACCGTAACATTATAGTGATTGCCGGAAGCGAGCGTGTGTATCTAAACGGAGAGAAAATGTTACGTGGTGAGAACGCGGATTATACTATTGATTACGCGACTGCCGAAATAACATTCACCATCAAACGATTGATAATGCGCGGCAGCAGAATTATCACCGATTATGAATACACGGATAGACAATATAACCGTAGTTTATATGGCGGTAAAACAGGCATTCGTCTCATGGACGATAAATTGAAAATGAATTTCATGTTTTTCCAGGAAAACGATAACGAGAATGCGCCGATAGATATCTCTCTTAGTGAGTCCGATAAATCAATCCTTCGTGACGCAGGAAATGATCCGCAGAAAGCTTATCGTTCAGGTATTGAAGAAGTAGGGATTGGCAAAGGTCAGTATATGGCTATCGATACTGTTGTAAAAACAGTCGCGAATACCGACTCGATTCTTAGAATTTATCGATTCAATCCTGTTGATACAGTTCATTCGATTTACAATTTATCGTTTGCTTATACGGGAACTGGAAGTTATAAAAAAATAAGCATAGGCAGGTATGAGTTCGCCGGTATAGGGCGCGGCAATTATGAACCGATCAAATATTTACCTGTACCTGAGAGCCGTTCGTTATTTGATTTTGATATAAATCTGAAACCGGTCAAAGATTTTGAAATAACCGGTGAATATGGAGTGAGCAATTATTCAGCAAACAAGTTCGCACCAGAAGCCAAGGTTATTGACAATGCGCTTTCTTTGAAAGCAATCTATTCTCGCGAAAATCTGAATGTCGCAGGAATTAATTTTGGATCGCTCGATTTCGGGATCAAAGAACGATTCGTGGGAAAATCTTTTTCTCCCTTGGATAGAGTTAATGAAGTAGAATATAACCGGAATTGGAATATATCCGATCATCTAAAAGAAGATGAAAATCTCATCGAAGGCAATCTCACATACAAACCGAAACAATTCTTGACGTTTGGAACAAATGCCGGAAAAGTCACACGGGGAGATGGATTCAATACGTTGAGATATAGCATCAGCGGTGAGATAAGCGATGAATTATTTCCATTCGTCCGGTATAGAATGGAAAATATAAAAACTCAGAATAATTTATTCGATTCGAAAAGCAAATGGAGTAAACAATATCTCGATAGCAGATACAAATATGGAATTATCGAACCTCGAATTCAGCTTTCGTATGAAGATCTTAAAACGCGACGTATTTCAAACGATTCATTGATCTCGGGAAGTTATTTATGGACCGATATTGGCGGAGGAGTTGGGATAAAACCATCAGATAAACTGTTGCTGGAAAGTAATGTGAAAATGCAACGAGATGATTCACTCAATCACGGGAAAATAACCCACGTGTCAGATCGGTTTATTCAGGAATATAATGCGCGCTGGGTGCCCGATGAAACATTCTCCACGAACGTGGAAGTTGCAGCTCAACAGAGAAAATTCACAGATGATTATATTCGACGAGGGAATGTTGATAATTCTAATATCCTTTTTCGATGGCAAACCAACACGAGTTTTATAAATCGCGCTTTTGAAACTGAATTATATTACGAAGCAACAAGGGGGATGACAGCAAAATTGGAGCGATTATTTCAACATGTGCCAAAAGGAACCGGATCATACATCTATCTGGGTGACTTGAATAATAATTTAATAATTGATCAGGAAGATTTTCAATTAAGCCGGTTTGACGGAGAGTATGTTGCGGTGGTTGTACCCGGAGACCAGTTAATTCCGGTTGCTGAAGTGAAAGCGGCGAGCCGTTTTAGATTAGAACCTGAACGGTTGTTTAAATCTAATTCAATGTTACAAGAAGTTATATCTGCTGTCTCCACAGAAACATATCTTAGGGTTGAAGAAAAAAGCAGCAAAAGCAATGTGGAAGATATTTATTATTTGAAATTGAATCGCTTTCAAGATGAATCAACAACTCTCGCAGGCAGTAATCTTGTTGTTCAAGATATTCACCTGTTAAAAGATAATCAGATCTTTTCATCGACATATCGTTACACGCAGAGCAAATCGATGACTCAGTATGCATCATTCGGAGAAAAGAGATATCGGAGAGAACATTTCGGTAGAATTCGCTGGCAATTGATCGAGGAGATAAGTAATCAAACAGAATTATCGCAAAAATCTGATATACGAAGCGGTTATAATGGCGGCTTACGCTCATGGTCGATCAGTTCGAATTCTTTTTTAACAGATTGGTCATATCGTCCATGGCAAGAACTTGAAGTGGGATTCAAATTTGGATTTGGAGAAGCGATAAATTGCGATACTATTGCCGCAGATATGAATGATCAATCTTTGAGGTGCCAATACACCATCTCTGCCGATGGGCAGTTAAGAATAGAGTTCACACGTGAGGAAGTTACTGTTAATAAGACAATCATAGAACCGCTGTTTGAATTAACTGAAGGAAAGTTACGTGGACAAAGTTGGTTATGGAGATTTCTGTTTGAATACCGCCTTGTAAAGAATCTTCAGATGGAAATAAATTATTTTGGAAGAAGTGAAGGAAGGAACGCGGCGATGCACAACGTAAAAGCGGTACTTAGAGCATTCTTTTAAAGATGTTCTGCTAATAAACAGGTAAGATGTAACAAAAAATATTTTTTAAAATATTTAGTTAATCGTTTCACGGGGTTTCACGTAAAAATAATCTTCTGACAATTTCTAATCTGAATATTCACCACTCACAAATAGTAAAAATATTTTTTAAAAGTTCATTTTTTACTTGCTTTTCTATCTCAATCTTTTTATAATAAATCCACATTAATTTTGCTCACAGGGTTTGCTCGCACAACTCACCCAACAATAGAAATAAAAAATTTATCATGGTTTATTTTAACATCCGATTAATAATTTCCAAAATTAATTCTAAGAAAAATATTAATTATGGGAATGATGAAAATGAGGGTTTAGATGTTTGAATATGCTGCAGTAGCTGAAATGCCGCGGACTGCATTGCAGACGCGTAACCGAATAGTTTCCGAAAATCAACGAGGTAATTTTAATCCGAAAAATTCCGTGTTACAGGAAGAAATATACTGCACATCGTTCGACTCACGAATAGGGAGGATTTATGTTGCGTCGACTGAGGATGGAGTTTGCAAAATAAGTTTACCGAAGGAAAATAGGAAAGATTTTTACAGTTGGTTGAAAGTTCATTTTGATCTTGATTTGGTGATTGATAACCGATCGCGCAATCGTGATGTAATAGACCAGTTGACGCGTTATTTCAACGGCCGATTGGCGAAATTCACATGTCCGGTCGATCTTATTGGGACTCCGTTTCAGGTGCGTGTTTGGAAAGAATTATCCAAAATACCATACGGTTCCACGATAACATATAAACATCTCGCGAAACGTGTTCATGCGCCGAAAGCATTTCAAGCAGTGGGGCGTGCTAATGGGGCCAATCCGCTTCCAATAATAATTCCGTGTCATCGCGTCATCGGTTCTGACGGTTCTCTAGTGGGATATGCTTATGGTGTTAAAACGAAAGAATTTTTCCTGCGACTCGAAGGGGCAATCATAATATGAATTAACGTGTAATAATTTATAATTAATTTCACATCAAGTTATTCACTTCTTTAATTCACATCTTATAAAAAAATATTTTCAAAGTTTGGAGGTAAGAAAATATTTACCTACTTTTTTACAACCTCATAATCGACGTTTAATGAAATATCTTCAAAATGTAAATCAACAGCAGCGCGAAGCTATAGAAACTATAAACGGTCCAATTATCGTCGTGGCCGGACCGGGTAGTGGCAAGACACGCGTTCTTACACACAGGATGGTGTACCTCATGTCAAATGGTATTCCATCGTATAATATTCTTGCGCTCACGTTCACAAATAAAGCCGCTAATGAGATGAAAGAAAGAATCACCGGATTGATCGGGCAAAGCGCGAACTATTTATGGATGGGAACATTTCATTCAGTCTTTGCCAGAATTCTCAGAATGGAATGCGATAAAATAGGATTTCAAAAAAATTATTCCATCTATGATGAAAACGATAGTCTCAAATTGATTAAGCGGATCATGACCGATCTGCACATTCCGGTTCAGCAATATTCACCTCAAGGAATTCGGTACAGGATCAGTCAGGCGAAGAATTCCGTCATCACACCCGATGAGTTCGCACGAAATGTATATGATTTGACAGGTGAACAAACTGCAAAAATATTCAAAGAGTATGCTAGTCGTTTAAAAGAGAATAATTCAATGGATTTTGATGATTTACTGATAAAACCGATTGAGTTGTTTCAAAGGCATAAAGAAATTCTAACCGCGTATCAAAGCAGATTTCGATATCTGCTCGTAGATGAGTATCAGGATACGAATCATGCTCAATATCTAATGCTGAAATTGCTTGCTGAGAGGCAAAAAAATATATGTGTAGTTGGAGATGATGCTCAAAGCATATATGCCTTCAGAGGAGCAGATATTAAGAATATTCTAGAGTTCCAAAAAGATTACCCCGATTGTAAATTCATCCGGCTCGAGCAAAATTACAGGTCAACCAAAACCATTCTCGCCGCAGCAGATTCTGTTATAAAATTCAATCAAAGCCAGATTACAAAAAATCTTTGGACAGAAAATGAAGAAGGTGATCGTATAACTCTTCTTCAATGCGGAGACGATCGTGAGGAAGGCCAGGAGATCGTTACAAGAATTTTTGTCGGTGTGAATAATCAAGAGATTCATTATCACGATGTTGCCATCATGTATCGGACGAATGCGCAATCGCGTTCAATCGAGGATGCTTTGCGGAAAAACGGTATACCGTATGTCATCATCGGAGGGATTGAATTTTATCAAAGAAAAGAGATAAAAGATGTTATTGCTTACTTCCGGCTTTTAGTGAATCCACAAGACAATGAAAGTTTTCTTCGAATAGTTAATTTCCCCAACCGTGGACTCGGTGATGTTGCATTGGGTCACCTTAAAACATATGCAATGTCGACGAATACAACTTTCCTTTCTGCAGCAGGTGAGTCGGGTAAAATCGCGCAATTATCAAAGAGGGCACAATCTGGATTTTTAGCTTTTAACTATCTGATAAGTAAATATCGAAAACTTATATCCGAATTATCAATTTCTGAGTTGACAAGAGCACTAGTGGACGAGACAGGAATTCTGAAACATCTCAAAGAGGAAGAGACGCCTGAGTCTTTAGCAAGGATGGAAAATATTCACGAACTTCTTTCGGCTATCTCAGAATATGCGGATGAACATAAAGACGCGACGGTCGAAGGATTTTTGCAAGAAGTATCGCTCGTCGCCGACATAGATCAATGGGACAGCAAAGCAAATGCGGTTACGTTGTTGACATTGCACAGCGCCAAGGGATTGGAATTTCCGGTAGTATTCATTACCGGCTTAGAGGAAGGATTGTTACCTTATTATAATTCATCTTTAGAAAGTATTGAACTCGAAGAAGAACGAAGGTTATTTTACGTCGGTATAACGCGCGCGATGAAAAAATTGTTTTTAAGTCACTGCATGACGCGGTATAGGTTTACCGAATTATCAATGCAATCTCCGTCGCGTTTTATTACCGAACTTCCCGATAATCTTATAGAGAAACCATCCTTAAGGAGAACTCATTTCTCCAATGGAATAAAAAGGTATGGTTCAACACGCAAAGGTAAAGTCGATAAAAAGATCGGCGCAAAAAAAGAAGATTCTTATTTCACAGATGTGCAACCTGATTACGAAGAACACTCGGATGAAATAAAAAATATCCGATCCGGTGTCCTTGTTCATCATGAAACTTTCGGAAAGGGAAAAATTATGCATGTTGTGGGGAAAGGTGAGGTATGTAAAGTAGTTGTTCATTTCGATGCGGTGGGATCAAAAACTCTCATGTTGAAATATGCGAGGTTAAGATTAGTATGATTGGAATATTACAAAAGGTAATGAAATTCATTCTTTATTACACAAAAGGAATTTATCGTAAGGTGAACGAAGAAAATATATTTTTCCTTTCAGCAGGAATTGCATTTAATGGCATTCTCTGTTTACTTCCGGTATTATTACTTTTTACATCAGTGATAGGAATGTTTCTTCACTCTTCAAGCATTTCCCTTCAAAAAATAGATCAGATATTGGATACGGCTTTTCCGCCACAACCATACGCACAGCAAATTCAACAATCGCTGAAGGGAATAGTGAGAGACATTATCCGCTACCGTTCCACTTTTGGATTTTATGGCATCGGTATTTTGCTGTATGCATCTGCTTCTATGTTCAGTTCAATAAGGCATGTGTTGAACACAATATACCAATTGAAATCTTCAAAGTTGGTTATAGTCACCATTCTTGAAAACATTCTTCTGGTTATCGTTCTTGGAGCATTATTCGTTATTGCAAATATTTTCTCATGGGTTCTTCTTCCCGTCGCTACACTTCTAAAAGAAATACCGGATCTTGGAATTATTGATTTGGGGAGCTTAATGAAGTCCGTTACATTTGCCGCTTCATATATTCCGGCATTTATCATGTTCTATGTGATAAATCGATTTATTCCTGAGAGGGGAATAACAAACAAAGTAGCGCTTGTTTCTTCAATCACAACCACATCGCTTTGGTGGATCGCAGGAAAAGGTTTTAGCTGGTATTTAGCTGCATTTCATTCATACAGCAAATTATACGGAACCTATGCTTTTATTCTGGTATTTCTTCTCTGGGTTTATTATTCTTCTATAGTATTTGTGGTGGGCATAATGGTAGGACAGCTATATCGCGAGAGAATAACAGCTAAGTAGTATTCTACCGTTCCAATTTCCTCATTTATCTTCGGAATGATTTTGATGAATATTTATCAAAATGCAGAATAATTTCAAATCTCGAACCTTTTAAAACACTTTCCTCTTTTTGCATCTTGACTATGATTGAAAGAGAAATTAAATTTAACTAACACTCCATTATTATAATCAACACAATTTAAGATAACTTATCCGCATTGAGTTTTAATTAATTTGTGTGGAATGAATTAAAATAATGAATTAACCGTAATAACCTCCGAAGTGGGCGATGAGATTAATCATCGCCCGTTTTATTATCGGTAGGTAGGTTAGTTGGCAGATATCAGAACCAATTGAATATTAGAAACTATGCAGATGGGGAATATTCTTGGGTGGCTTGAATTACTCATTTATCTAATGATTTTTCGAGATATTTTTCATTCTCATGACAGAAATCAAATCAGATATCAGTAAATATTTTTAGTATAAATCTATATTTGCGAATGGAAATGAATTTAGATATCAAAAAGGTTTAATTCTCTAAATTAAAGAATCTTGTTGACATTAGTTGTATTAGCGCTTAGATGTGCATCCACATATCAGGCGAAAAATTCTAAAATCAAAATGTTGGAGGATTATTCTTAAGAAAATATTATTTCTCTGGTAATCATGAATCTTGGACAAATATTATTGATAGTTTTAGCGTTGGCACTTTTAGCTACTCTGCAACTCACGATTCATTCATCAATATTACGAGAATCGTTAGTAACAATGGATAACGAAGCGAAAATTGATGCGATATCAATTGCGCAAGCGATGATTGATGAAATAAATTCAAAATCTTTTGACAGTAGTACTGCAAATAAAGTTGTGCACTTTACCAATGAATTAACACCTCAAAATAGATTTGGACCCGAAGGCACCGAATCAACTGTTCCTGCATTAGATCAGGAACCATTTAAATCTCAAACAGTATTCAATGATGTGGATGATTATCATCGATACACCCGTCTTGATCATTCTTCCACTCTTGGCGCGTTTAGAGTAAGGGACAGTATCATTTATGTGACTGCCACGAATCAAGATTTATATTCAGCATCGCCCACCTGGTATAAAAAAATATTTGTTATCGTGAAACATCCTAATCTAATCGATTCTATTGTTGTAAGTTCATCCTCTCGGACTGCACCTAAACGGGTCTCTTACGTGGGAGATTCCATAATGGTTAAATCTTTATCGGTCTACCGTGAATATTTCTGATTATAGTAAGGTTTGATTGAATGTCAATAATGCTCGACATATTTGGATCACTTCTCATAGCAGGAATTATGTTCCTGACTATTTTTAGTCTGATGGGAAATATTAATCAGACGAGCATCGAGAAAACCTTGAATGTAAATGTTCAGGGAAATATCATCATTCTTGCAAGTGTTATCGAGTCGGATCTTCTCAAGATTGGTTATCATTCAAAGAATGATGCAATCCAATATGCTGATAGCTCGGGTATTAGATTTAAGTCGGATATTCTTAATGATAGTAATGTAATCTCGGTGCAGTATTCGTTAGGCAACCATGTGATGAATACAAAAAACCCTAGTGATAGATATATAATAAGATCGGTTGGTGGACAAGCAACTATTAATGCGAGTGTTGGATTGATATATATACGTTACACTTATTTCGATTCTTTAGGAAGAGAGCTAACGCCTCCATTAACAACTACTATACGCCTAGATTCGATAAAAGCAATCAGGGTGAAGATGCGATTAGAGAGCGCCGAACCGGTTTCATCACCGTTTTCCATCATTCCGACATATCAAAGCGTATTTTGGGAAAAAACAATTTATCCACGAAATTTATAAATTATTATTATGGGCAGTAATTCATTTTTAGGTGTTCTCACGTTATTGATATTTTTTGGACTAATTAATTCCTCTCTAAATGAGCGAAATAGGAGAGCATCAGATGATACATATGGCTATATAAAAATTACGACTGCTCGTGAGATCGGAAGAAGTTCAATCAATATCGCTTTGAAAAAATTATCGGACAGCAGTAGCATCACATCGGTCTCGGGAACATTAGATGGAGGTTCTTACATCGTTTCATTGACGCGTGCAGATAGTATCATGAATATAACTTCCACATCACGATTTAATGATTCAACCTACAGAATAATTTCAAAATTATTAGTTTATCCCAAACCTTTTCCAAAAGATTCAGCGGCAGTTTCCTTGCATGTAAATTCGATCGGCATGAAGATGAATGGAACACCGCTTATCGATGGGCTAAATTATGATATCAACGGAGAAAATCCTAGTGAAACCGGATCTGTTGCAGGTATTGCCGTGTTGTCGAAAACCGATAGCACCAATCTTGCGAAGTTCGGGGGGTATATAAATGGTTCACAAGACATTGTAGTAAATCCTGGGCTTCCCGATCCCGATGCATTTGTTGCTGAGTATATGGCAAGCGCGCATTATGTATTAACTCCCGGCGGATCGCCATACAGTGGAAATACATCGTATGGTAGCCCAACAGAACCAAAAATTGTTTTCATTGATGGAAGAGATTCTACACATCCTGTTAAAATATCAGGGGGAATACAGGGTTGGGGAATTTTAGTCGTAAGAGGTTTTTTTCAGTTAACCGGAACTATGGATTGGCATGGATTAGTTGTTGTATCAAGTAGCTCGGTTTTCGATTTTTCTTTGGCAAAGGGAACTCCCAGAATTATCGGATCACTCCTAATGGGCGGACCCGCAGGAAGCACATTAGAAATGCGGGGAACTTCTAAAATACTTTACAGTAGCGAGGCATTAAGACAATCACAATGGATAGGTAAACTTTTAGCGTATCACATCCTCGATTGGTACGAATGACATTAGTAAAAATCTTTCTCTCGGGAGATTTGTGTATTCACAAAATCTCTTTTTACTTCATTTAAAAAATCATTATATTCAGACTAATTATCGAATGAAACGGTTCAAGATTAGTATAAAAAAATCAGCAACCTATCAAGTATGTCGGAATCAAAAGAATCAAATTATATTTCCCATCCAGATGAATCAAATAAAATGCCAGCAATCGAGAATCAGGATGCAAAAAAACAACCTTTCGTAGCCGATGGTATCACCGGATTCATAGAATCATTAATTCGGAATAATATAGTTTCCCGAAAAACTGTCAATGATGCTGTTGCTTGGAAAAAAATAAACAATGGGAATGATAAAAGATTACTTTTTCAAATTCTTATTGATGAATTTCACGCTGATAGAGAAACTGTATATGCGGAGTTCGCACGTTATTATTCATTCAAAACTATAGAACTTAGCGATAAAGATTTAGAACGTGATCGTCTGATTTTCATTAATAAACTTCTAGATGGAATCCCACGAAAAATTCGGGAGTCGGCGATTCTAAATAAAATTCTTCCGTATCAACAAGCGGAAGGGGATGCTTCAAAGCTTCAAATCATCACGCCCGACCCGTCTAATCCTGAAATCGCCACGATAGCACGAGCTTTCCCATATCCTAAATATGAAATATGTTATGTGGCTCTGAACAATTACGATGCGTTATCACGTGAACTGCTTGCCGACACTCAAAGTCGGCCTGCTTCGACCTCCATGGAATATTTGGATGAAGAGCAAGAAGTACAGATTGATGAACTCGATGAGGAAATCAGGAAAGGGCATCTTAATGAGATCGTTGATAACATATTTTCTGATGCAGTTCGTTTAAACGCAAGTGATATTCATATAATTCCGAAAGGTGCAAGAAAAACTGAAATTCATTTCAGAGTTGATGGACATCTCTCGTTATGGCAGACGCTTGATGATTTAAGAGCCGACGCTGTTGCGGCTGTAATAAAAGATATTGCGAAGGGAACAGATCGGTTTGAGAAAAACACTGCCCAAGACGGTTTTGTTCAATTGACTATTGATAATAAAATCATCCGATTTCGCGTTTCTATCATTCCACTCATCGGAAAAGAACTTAAAGTAAAATTAGAATCTATTGTTCTGCGGGTGCTTCGAGATCCTGAGGCAAGCATAACGGTAGAAAACATCGGCTTTCAACCAGCTGCTTTGGAGCGGTTTAAAAAAGCTATAGATAAACCTTACGGAATCGTCATTCTCACCGGTCCAACAGGAAGTGGTAAGAGTACTACATTGCTTGCAGCATTGCGAGCAGTAATGAATCCCGCTTTCAATATAATTACAGTCGAGGATCCTGTTGAATATTTCATTGACGGAGCTCGGCAAGTGAAGTTAAATCCCAAATTGAATTTTGACGAAGCGCTCCGTGCCATTCTTAGACACGATCCCGACATCGTGATGGTTGGTGAAATCCGCGATAAACAAACGGCTGATCTCGCAGTCAAGCTTGCGAATACGGGACATTTGACATTCTCGACGCTTCATACTAACGACGCTCCAAGTGTCATAGCACGACTTTATAAAATGGGAATTGAACCATTTCTGTTGGCATACTCGATCAATATAATCGTAGCTCAACGGCTTCTCAGGAAGCTATGTCCACGTTGTAAAGCGGTAGACACAGAAATACCCCACATTACATTAGAAAGACTCGGTTTCACCGAGGAAGAAATCCCAAATACCAAAGTATACCGTCCTGTTGGTTGCTTATATTGCCTGAAAGGTTATAAAGGGAGAACTGCAATCCACGAAGTTCTTTACTTCACTAAAGAGATTCGCCAACTAATTTTAGAGTCCGGTTCTTCCATTAATGAAGAAGCATTACGCCAGCTTGCAATCAAACAAGGGATGCAGACGCTCAGACAATCGGGCATTGAACTATTAAGGCAAGGTATTACCACAATGGAAGAAGTAGCGACGACAACCATGGATGATTGAGTAAGAATCTTTTGCTTCTTTCTAAAAGTTTCAGTACGTTCTACAACAAACTGAATGGATTAATTTTAGAATGAGGATTTTATGGAAGGTTATGTTGTTGCTGAAACATTTTTAAATGAGATAGATGCTGAGCTTGCCCAGGCGACCTTATCTGCCGCGGGTATTGAATCGTTTTTAAAATATGAAGACACCGGACATATGATGCCCGTGTTACAGCAAGCGGAAGGAGTGAAATTATTTGTCTTACCGGAAAATCTTGAAGAAGCCAAAGCGATTCTGACAACCGCGTCTCAAGATGCAGAAGGTTGACGAACACAACTCATCTTTGAATCAATTTGAATTAAAATAAATCTTATGTTACGTCAACTCTTCGAAACAAAAAGTTTAGACAGAATAATCCGTGATTCTGAACGATCTGAACATAAATTAAAAAGGGTCTTAGGATCCATGGATTTGGTTGCACTCGGTATCGGTGCTATAATCGGATCAGGAATATTTGCAACTGTTGGAACTGCCGTTGCCGGTGATGCCTTAAGGCCCGGGGCAGGTCCTGCAATAATCCTTTCATTTTTTTTAACAGCGGTTGCATGCGCGTTTTGTGGATTATGTTATGCCGAGTTCGCTTCGTTAGTTCCGATTTCAGGTAGTGCATATACATACTCTTATGCAACACTAGGAGAATTAGTCGCGTGGATTATTGGTTGGGACTTGATAATCGAGTATGCAGTGGGAAATGTTGCTGTGGCAATCGCATGGTCGGCATATTTTCATCAATTGTGTGCGGGTTTGGGTTGGCACATACCTGCATGGCTTGCGGTCGATTATCGCTCAGCTATGCAAGCTGCTGCTGCGGTAACTCAAGCCGGAGGACATATCGATCCTTCAATCTCATTGTTTTATAGCGCATGGATGAATCATCCCACACTATTTGGTATACCGATAATATTTAACTTTTTAGGTGTAAGTATAGTGATGCTTATTACCTGGTTACTCGTAATAGGAATTAAAGAGTCGGCGAGAGCAAATACTATTATGGTTGCCATCAAATTAGTGATCCTGTTTTTCTTTATTTATTCGGGATGGAAATTCGTAAGGACGGAAAATTGGTCACCGTTTATGCCAAATGGGTTCCCCGGTGTATGGGTGGGGGCGAGCTTGATATTTTTTGCATACATCGGTTTCGATGCAATCTCTACTGTGGCTGAAGAATGTAAACGCCCCGCTCGCGATTTACCAATCGGAATATTCGGTTCGCTGATCATTTGCACCATTATTTACATTCTTGTTGCCGGTGTGCTTACAGGAATGGTTCCATGGTATAAGTTGGGTGTTGCTGATCCACTGGCGGCGGCTTTCGCTTATGTAGGTGCTGATTTTTCCGCCGGCATTGTTGCATTGGGTGCTGTAATATCCATGACCGCGGTTCTTCTTGTATTTCAGATGGGACAGCCGAGAATATTTTTCTCTATGTCGCGCGATGGCTTACTGCCAAAATATTTTGCAAAAGTACATCCTAAATATAAAACACCTCATGTTACAACCATCTGGACAGGAATAGTCGTCGCGTTTATTTCGGCGTTTGCAAACATCAATGAAATAGTGGAGTTGACGAACATAGGAACTTTATTCGCATTTGTTCTGGTTTGTATAGGTGTTCTCATCCTCAGATATCGAGAACCGAACAGACCAAGGGGATTTCGTACACCGTTCGTTCCATGGATACCTATACTTGGTATTCTCTCGTGCGGTTATTTAATGCTAGGATTACCTTGGATAACCTGGTGGAGGTTTTCCATCTGGCTGTTAATCGGAATTATCATCTATTTGGTTTATGGTTATCGAAATAGCCGGTTGAGACAACCGGAATGATTGAATATTTTAATAGGTTCTTAGTATCAATTAGAGAAATAAATTATATTTCAGTAAGTCAATTATATCATTTGTATTATCGTAAATAAACATTACAAGGAGAAATATTATGATCAGTAAATCTATGCAGGATGCAATAAACGAACAGATAAATGAGGAACTATATTCTTCATATTTATATTTATCGATGGCGGCACATTTTGATTCACAGAATTTACCCGGTTTCGCGCATTGGATGAAAGTACAATCAGAAGAAGAGCGTTCCCACTCGATGAAATTTTACAGCTATGTATATGATCGGGGTGGTACTGTAACATTCAAAGCGATTGCACAGCCACCAGCAAAATATAAATCACCTCTCGAAATATTCAAGCAAGTATTGGCTCATGAAGGTAAAATTACAAAACTAATCAACAAACTTTACGAGCAAGCTTTGAAAGAAAAAGATTACCCTACTCAAAACTTATTACAATGGTTCATAAACGAGCAAGTGGAAGAAGAGAAAAACGATAACGAGATAATCAATTACCTCGAAACCCTTGGTGATTCACCTGTCAGTTTGATGATGCTTGATAGGCGACTTGCTGAGAGAAAATAATTTAATTCCTCATACCGGAAGGGGTTTGAATAGACAAACCCCTTCTTTCATTTGTTTGATATATTAGTGAGGTTGATTAAGTTTCTTCACCGCGATAGAGTAGAAAAGTATTAGCGCGATTCCGACGAATAGTGTAATCAATCCGATTATCACACCTTCATCAACATTGTAAACCATGTGGAGGTAATTCCCCAATAAGATAGCCATACCTGCAAGCAATGCCATCAATCCCCACTTGAGCGATGTAAATGGATCTCTTTTGATATCCCGATGATACATCGCTTTTATTTCCTCGTGCGACAAACCTTTTTCAATCATTGTCGCTCGTTCTCTATGGCGTGTGATGATCCAAATGATGGATATTGCGGCCATAGTCAAAAACATGGTTATTGGTATTAGAACTTCTTCCGGATTCATGAATATCTCCTTTTAATGATTCATTTTTTATATAGTAGCTCTGAAATATTTGACTTGAGCTTTTGTCTGAAGGTTTCACTTTCTCAGAAAATATTATTATGATAAAATATGAAACCAAGAGCGGACTTTGGAAGTCTAAATTTCAGATATGGCTTTATCGGATAATCAAATAATCGACGAAATACGAGGTGGAAAAAGACAGTATTTTACCACGTTAGTAGATCGTCATAAAGATCGCGCGTTTACACTTGCAGTAAGAATGCTAAGGAATCGCGAAGAAGCTGAAGAAGCCGCTCAGGATGCTTTTATTCGTGCATATAACGCTTTAAACAGATTCGAAGGGAAGGCGCGGTTTAGTACATGGTTTTACAGAATTCTATACAATGTTTGCCTAACGCGGATTTCAAGGCGAAAGGACATTTCATTGACGACCGAATTTAATGATGGAATGGAGTACTCCGAATCCGAGACGATGTTGGCTTATAATGGTGCAAACAATTACGAGCTGAACGATACGATTGAATTCATAAAAAAAATGATGGATACTTTACCTGTGAAATATCAAACTATCCTGACACTATTTTATCTGCAGGAGTTATCGCACGATGAAATCGCTGAAGTAACTCAAATGCCGATCGGTACAATTAAAACGCATCTCTTTCGGGCAAGGCAAATGTTGCAGCAACTCATCCAAAAAGAATATGAATTGGAGAAGTCAGTATGAATCATATTATTTCAGAAATAATTCAGGAATATTTAGACGGTGTTCTAAATACTGAAATGAAAGATAATATTAAAATGCACTTAGACGAGTGTAGTATCTGTCGAGATAACCTAAATTCTTTTCAAGTTGTCGATTCGGCTCTTCATCAAATGCGGGTGGAGAATACGAAACCTCAATTTACTCATGATGTGATAAAACGTTTAGGAATAAAAGAATCTCCCTCAATTATCTGGTCTATATTTAAAAATCTTGCTCCACTTTTCGGACTAATAATAATCGTTGGCATTATTTACGGGGTATTAAAATTCACAGATAAACTGGATGGATCAGGAGTTGGTGATAGTATCACGGCAACGCAATCGGTATTCAATACCGCCTCATCGGGAGTGTCAAACGGAATTTCTACATTCACTCAGTGGATGAAAAATATATTTCCTTTTCTTTATACAAAAAGCAGCTACAGCTTGGCTGCTTTCCTGATTGTATTCTTCATCATCGTTGCATTGCTTGATAAATTTATCTTCATGCCAATAGCAAGACGAAAATTGTAGCGCGGATATTCCATTGCAATAAAAAATAGTTTAAAGACTTGATTTTAATATCCATTTATATTATATTTACATAAGTTTAACACCATCTTCGGACTCCCCCTAGTGCTGCCGGCCCTCCCACGGCATCACACCGTCTGAAGATGGTTTTTTATTACCTTTCCACGCAAAAAACATCTATTCCGAATAAAAACTCGGTAAAAAAATATTATTTTTACTCAAAGAAAAATTTTGTTAGAGAACGAGTTATTTTCATAGTATACGGGTGGGTGTCAGCGGTAAAGAATATAAATCCAGATCGCTATACCAAGTAAGATTCTATATGAAATGAAAATATATGTAGTATGCTTTTGAAGATATTTGAGGAGAAAAGAAATCGACCAGTATCCAATAATACCGGCAACCACGGATGAAATCAAAATGGTATCGATACCGATATCACCAATATGATGACGCGCTTCGTAGAGTTGGTAAAAGCCGCTTGCAAGAACTGCAGGAATACTCAGGTGAAAAGAAAATCTTGCCGCTGTTTCTCTGTCTAAACCGAGAAATAAACCGGCTGTGATTGTTGTGCCTGAGCGTGAAGATCCCGGGATCAATGCAAGTGCCTGAGCAATACCAACAATGAGGGCATCTCTCCAATCTGTGTGCTGTTCATCTCTGTTATGTTTTCCAACTTTCTCAGCAAAATAAAGAAGCAAAGCAAGCGCAATTAAACTTGTTGCGATAGTGCTTAATTCTTTCGTAAAAGTTCCCTCAATAAAATCTTTAAACAGTAATCCGATTATTACAACCGGCAGCGTCCCGATGATAACAAATAATGACAGGCGAGTCTCGTTACTCCAATGATTATAATTCTTCAATTTACCGGTTTGGTAATCGGTTAAAAGATTTTTTCCCATGAGTAAATAATCTTTCAGGAAATGAATGATTACGGCAGCAACCGTACCGAGTTGCATAATTGCCATGAATGCTGTCCAATCTTCCGGATCTAAAGTTTGTACAATCCCAAATACTTTCCCGGCGAGTGTGAGATGTGCGGTACTGCTGATAGGGAGGAATTCAGTTATGCCTTGTATAATTCCTAAAATAATCGCTTCGAAAATATTCATTCTCTACAACTCCAATTAAACAGTCTGACCCGGCTGGAATTCACCTTCCCACCGAGCGATAACAACAGATGCAAGACAATTTCCAATAACATTCACAGCAGTTCTTCCCATATCCATAATTTCATCTATTCCTAAGATTACCGCAACTCCCTCTAAAGGTAACCCGAAAGAACTTAGCGTACCGGCAAGAATAACAAGCGACGCGCGGGGAACACCTGCAACACCTTTACTCGTCAGCATCAATGTAAGCATCATTAGAATTTGCTGACCAATTGTTAGTTCAACACCTGCGGCTTGCGCAACAAAGATGGCAGCGAGTGAAAGATAAAGAGTTGAACCGTCTAAATTAAAACTATAACCTGTTGGTATAACAAACGATACAATTCTGCGAGGCACACCAAATGATTCCATTACCTCCATAGCTTTCGGCAATGCTGCCTCGGAACTCGTTGTGGAAAAAGCTATAATAGCAGGCTCTTTGACTGCCTTGAAAAATTTCTTTATCGGTATTTTTGCGAGGATTGCTACAGCACCAAAGACAAAAACAATAAAAAAGATGAGAGCCCCATACATTGTTAATATCAATAATCCTAAGTTCATCATAACGCCAATGCCTTTATGCCCAACCGTAACAGCTATTGCCGCGCCTACTCCGATTGGTGCGTATCGCATAACGATACCGGTAAATTTAAACATCGTCTCGGCAAGTGAATCGCAAAACGACAAAATAGTTGTTCTTTTTTCCAGCGGTACTAATGCGAGTGCAAAACTGAAAATGATCGCAAAGACAACAATTTGCAAAACTTCACCTTCAGCCGCTGCATGAAAAAAACTTTGTGGGACAATATGGGTAATAACTTCTGTGATTGTTTGCTTTTTGGAGACGATATCTGCCGCTTGTGGATCCATGTGCAATTGAACACCAACACCGGGTTGTGTAAGGTTAACTGCAACTAATCCAATCACTAGGGCAAGCGTTGTGACGATTTCAAAATAGATTATCGATTTCAATCCCATACGTCCAACCTGCTTAAGGTTTCCGTGACCCGCGATTCCGACAACAAGAGTTGCGAAGATGAGAGGCGCGATAATGGACTTAATCAATCTGAGGAATATAATACTAAGAGGGCGGAGCTGAGTGCCGACATCTGGGAATATCCATCCAACGCATAAACCAATTCCCATCCCTATAAAAATCCATTGAGTGAGAGTTGGTTTGAGAAATTTCATGATACTTAATTGTAAGAATGATTATTCAATGATTTATTTGCTTGAAAAATTTCGCCAAAGGAAATAAATCGGGACACCGGTCATGACAATAAGAAATCCATACCATGTGTAAGATTTATAGATTAACAGGTCAACCGCGATTGCAGTGGCGATAAATACATATATCGCCGGAAGAAATGGATAACCGAATGCTCTATACGGTCTTTCATCATTTGGTCTTTTTTTACGAAGGATGAATAGCCCGATTATTGTCAATATATAAAATATGATTACCGCGAACATTACGTAATCGAGCAATTCATTGTATGTACCTGAAAGGCAAAGTGCGCTCGCCCAGATACCCTGGACTATCAATGCAACTCCCGGGACTGAATTTTTATTAAGTGTTCCGATCTTTTTGAAGAAAAGATTATCCTTTGCCATTGCAAAATAAACACGGGCACCAGAAAGAATCAAACCGTTATTACAGCCAAAAGTAGAAATCATAATTAATATCGCCATTATGATTGCTGCTGGCTCACCAAAAATAGTTGTAGCCGCCGCAATCCCAACTCGATCGCTTGTCGCAAATTGAATTCCGCGTTCCGTTACATTTGCTCCGTTTGGATCGCCGGTTAAAGGGAGAACAAAGATATAAGAGAAATTTGCGGCGATATAAAGTATTGTTACTATACCGGTTCCCAGAACAAGACTTAATGGAATAGTTTTCTTCGGATTGATAACTTCACCTGCTGTGAATGTTATATTATTCCACGCATCGCTGGAAAATAAAGAGCCAACCATCGCCGCACCGATTGCAGAAAATATTGCAATACCGGATAATGATTCAAAGGAAACTATCTTACCATCTGCAATGTGTGTCCAGTTGGCGTTCCAGAAATTAGAGAAGTTAGCCGCAATCGCACTCGAATTACGACCGATGAATATCCCGAGCAATATCAGGCCGAATAATGCGATTGCCTTTGTAAATGTAAAAATATTTTGGACATATTTTCCTTCCCTCAATCCTCCAATATTGACGAGTGTCAGAACCATTATACTCGCAATAGCCAAAACTTGTGCGGCTGTAATCTTTAATCCGAATAAGTAAAAAAGAATATGCGATTCACTGAACCAAGGAATTAAAACGCCCGTGAATTTTGCGAAGGCAACACCCACCGCGGCAATGGTTCCGGTTTGTATGACTGCAAACAGAGTCCAGCCGTATAAAAATCCAATAAGCGGATTATATGCTTCACGCAAATATACATATTGGCCACCCGCATGAGGCATCATACCGGCAAGCTCGCCGTAACTAAGTGCCGCAATAATGGTGATGACTCCGGTAATCAGCCACACAAGAAGTAGGTAGCCGGGTGATCCGACCGTGCGTGCGATATCCGCGCTCACGATAAAAATGCCTGAGCCGATCATCGACCCTATTACAATCATCGTCGAATCAAATAATCCGAGCTCGCGCTTAAAATGCGTTTGTTCTGTCATCCAATATTTTTATGCTTTTTCTTTTGAGAGTAGTTTTGCCAACACACTATGATGCTTACCGTACATGAAATATATTAGCATTCCAATTGCAAGCCATCCTACAAGTCGGGCCCAATTTTGCCACTCTAATGTCAACATCATGCCGAGGTTAAAAATAACCCCCATTGGTGCAACAAACCAAATCGCAGGCGTTTTAAATGGGCGATGCCTGTTTGGTTCTTTTTTCCTCATCACCCAAACGGCGATGCAAACCATAACGAAAGCGAGCAACGTGCCGATATTAACCATTTTGGAAATAGAATCTATCGGTGTGAAGGCAGAAACAAGCGAGACAATAAAACCGATAAGAATATTCGCTTTGTATGGTGTGCGGTAGGTTGGATGGAGTTCACCAAATGTTTTTTTCGGAAGCAAACCGTCTTTCGATATCGCAAAGAAGACACGTGATTGACCAAGCAGCATAACGATAAGTACAGATGTGAGTCCGGCTATCGCTGCTATTGAGATAATAAAAACCGCGTAACTCAATCCCTGCGAACCAAATGCGGCTGCAATGGGTGCGGTGATATCTATGTCTTTATAATTAACCATACCTGTTAATACCAAAGCGACAAGTATATAAAGGATGGTGCACAGGATCAGAGATGTTATAATGCCGAAGGGAACATCCTTCTGAGGGTTCTTAGCTTCACCAGCATGAGTAGAGACAGTATCGAATCCTATGTAGGCGAAAAAGATGTATGCGGCTCCGGCCACAATTCCTAATAATCCATACGCGCTGTGGGTTCCTCCAAGAGCATCAATATAATATCCTCTCTCCGGAATGAATGGTTTCCAATTCGCAGTGTTAATATATTGAGCTCCCAGAATAATAATGAAAAGAACCACAATTACCTTTATTGCAACCATAATATTATTCGTGCCTGACGCTTGCTTAATTCCGCGCACAAGGATAGCAGTAATGATCCAGATGATAATCAGCGCGGGAAGATTGACAGCAATATCCACACCCATAATATTCGGGAAGCTTAAATCGGAATACCTCGTTGCAAGATTAGCTATTGTCCCTTTGTGCGTCGCATCTGCAATCATTTCTTTTGCGGTGAACACATCGTTCATCAACCAGATCGGAAATTTTATATCGAACAAGTGCAGAAATTTTGCTAAATAACCGGACCAACCCACAGCCACGGCAGATGCACCCATTCCATATTCGAGAATCAAGTCCCATCCAATTATCCATGCAAAAAATTCTCCCATCGTTGCATAAGAATATGCGTAAGCAGAACCTTCAACCGGTAGGAACGATGCAAATTCGGCATAACATAACGCAGCAAAAGTGCAACCTATACCTGCAACTACGAACGAAAGAGCAAGTGCGGGTCCCGCGTACTCTTTCGCTCCCACGCCGGTCATTACAAAAATTCCGGCTCCGATAATCGCACCTACGCCAAGAGATGTTAAACCCCATTTGCCTAAAACTCGCTTGAGTTTACTTTCCTTCATCTCTGTTTCAAAATGTTCTACCGGCTTGCGCTGCCACAGTTGATTACCCATGCAAAGGTTCTCCTATTTAATTGGATCTTAAAAATGAATTAATTTCAGATAAAAACTGATTGTTGAAAATAAGAAAAAATAACGAGAAGCTCAATAAAAATCTAAAATATTCTAAAACTCTTTTCTTGATTGTAGACGAATGTTTTCGTATTTTAATCAAAATGAATGAATACAGCATCCGCTTAGAACATTTTGATATCTATAATCAGGGCGGAAATCGCATTCACGGAGATATTCGGTATGCACCGACACTGAAAGAGATGCCGGTTATTGTTATTTGCCACAGCTTCATGGCATTTAAGGACTGGGGATTTTTCCCGTTCGTTGCAACGAGATTTGCCGAGTGCGGTTATGTTACGGTAATATTTAATTTCTCCGGTAATGGTGTTGAAGGAGATAATGATCGCATAACCAACTTCGACAGTTTCGAGAAAAATACTTTCTTAAAGGAAGTTGAGGATCTTAAAACTGTAATCGATTCGATATGGAATGGCGAAATAGGCGCCGGAATAATTGATAGATCAAATATCATATTACTCGGACATTCACGAGGCGGTGGTGTTGCGATACTTGAAGCAGCTAGAGATGATCGGGTTAAAGCCATGGTGAGTTGGTCTACAATCGGGACATTTATCAGGTGGACTGAACATCAAAAGAAAGTTTGGCGGGAATATGGATTTTTCCCTCTCGCTAAAAATACAACAGCGAGCCCTCTGCGGCTTGGAACCGATTTGTTGCATGAAATTGAGAACGAGAAAGTTCAACTCGATTTACTAAGCGCGGCAGCAAGAATTAAAACACCATGGTTATTAATTCATGGTAAAACCGATAAAACAGTATCGGTGAAAGAAACAGAAATGTTACTCACAGCAGCTGTAAATTCGAAAGCCGAATTATTATTGCTCGATCATGTCGGGCATCTTTATGATGCTGCAACAAAAGAAGAAGACGATTACAAAACAATAGAAATGGTATTTCAGAAAACAAAAGATTGGCTACAAAAAATCAAATGAAAGGATTTTAGATGAATAAAAGTTCAGTAATTCAAACAGGTATTTTAAGTCAAGAGAAAGCGATAACTCAGGTGCTCTGGATAGTGGGGTTTACCGCGCTTACTGCTGTTGGCGCGCAGTTCGAAATTCAGCATCAGCCGGTTCCGTACACGTTGCAAACATTATTCGTACTGCTTGCAGGCGCAGTTCTTGGAAAACGCAATGGCGCAATAAGTCAAGTTGCTTATTTACTGGCAGGTGTAATTGGAGTTCCTGTATTTGCGGGCTTCAGTTTTGGTTTGGTGAAAATCATCGGACCAACCGGCGGTTATTTGTTAAGCTTTCCGATTGCCGCATTTGTTGTGGGTTATCTGCTTGAACAACGGAAGAGTTTTATTTGGACTTTAATTTCAATGTTCATAGGATTGTTTATTATTTTCAGTTTAGGAACATTGCATCTCAATTTGATTTATTTCCATAATTGGAGTGATTCAATTGCTGGAGGATTCTTTATATTTTCGTGGTGGGATGGACTAAAATTATTTGCCGCGGCATGTATTGCATATCGGTTGAGGAAATAAATATTTGTTATGTGCGACTCACCTCCAGCGGTGTTTCTCCCTTGATGGTGAGCCGCACGTCATACAACCCGCAAATCCAAAATCCTATCTATCCTAAAATTTCTCTCGGTATTTGCGGAATGGCAATGAGCAATAAGGTATGTCGCGCGGTTCTTACCGATTTGATCTGTGAAATATTCTTTCGGAGTTATAATCCGGTCTGAGATTTCTCCGTTCAAAGGGGAGAGGTATTTAATCCAAAGGTTTTGCCGCGCTTCTAAAGCGTTGTTGACAATATTCAATCTAAAATTGTGCAGGAGCTGATTCAAATCTTTTCGCCATAAATCAGAAACAAATTTACAATCGTGGGCTTTAAGAATTGATGTGAATATTGTGAAGAGTTGCGCAGTGGCTGTTGCATCTTCCAATGCTCTGTGCCGGACAGGGAAGGATACTCCTGCGATTCTTGCCACATTGCCTTGTTGATACGATTGAAGTCCCGGCAAAAGTTGCCGCGCAATTGATAATGCATCGACTACCAAATTCTCAATTGGAGGATAACCTATAAGTCTAAATTCAGATGTTATGAATGACAGGTCGAACGGAGCGTTGTAAGCTACGAGCACAGAATCTTTCATCATTTTCCACAATCGTTCAGCAACATCTGAAAATAGAGGTGCGTCGATTAACATCTCCGGTGATATACCATTAACTGCATACGCGCCGGCAGAGATTGGCTGCTGTGGATCAATTAGCGTTCCATAAGTTTCAATTATCGCACCGCCTCGAAGCTTTACTGCGCCGATCTCGCAAACTCTATCACCGCGATCAGCAGAAAGACCGGTCGTTTCCACATCGATTACAAGATAATCTCTTTCATTAATCAGTTCTGAATCAGTTGAAAATAATTTCGATGATCTCATTTATACATTCTATTTTATATTTAAAAACTCGTTCCAGCGTTTATATAAATCTGCTGTTGCAATTACGTCGCCAATGCAGTACTCGGCGATCTTCCGAAATTGTCCATCTTTGTATAAAGGTCCTAAATCTAAACCTGTTATACCTTCACTCTTCGGACTTTTAATTCCAAACGATTTACAATAAAAATCGAGATTGAATTTTCGCACAACTCCATAAAAAGTGAGTTGCTCAAGCAGATCGCAATGTTCAGATGTATCGTAACGGTAAGGCATTATGTTGCGTATAGGTTTAACTCCGTTTATAGCTGAACGAAGCATGATGAAAGGATTATCGAATCCTCGACCGTTAAATGTTACATATCGATCATATCGCTGAATCGTTGTCCAAAAGTTTTTCAAAATCTCTTTTTCATCTCCTGAAACATATTCAATCTTACCATCTTCCGAAGAATAATTATCTTTTACGTTTGATTGATAAAAGACTTTCCCGCTCATCGTATCGGGATTAAGCATTCCGATAGCGATGATTTGTGCGGTGAGCGGATAAAGGTTTAGTTTTTGTAATTCGGCTTCCTGTTTCTCAACAGTGTCGGCGAATTTCATCAGATATTCCTGTTGAACCTCGTCGAATGTTTCAAAAGGGAGCGCGAGCGTTTCGATATCGAAAATAACAGATGCCATTTATTCATCCTCCTGAGCAGAATAATTTTTGAATATTTGTTTTAATACTTTGGATGTTAGAGACCAATCAAAACCCCGACGCATTAATGCCTGTGAAATACGTCTGATTTGATCTTTCCTATCAACCGGTTTTCTTGATGTCTTGAATTTCTTGAAATATTTCTTCGCTGTCTCGATTGCGAGGGATTCTTCTTTGTCACACTTAATATCGTTGAGAACCATCTCGATTGTATCTTTTGCAATACCTTTTCTCTTTAATTGCTGAAACAGGAGACGTTTGCCGGCAGATTTAGTTCTTTGCAGGTCGGCGATGTACGCTTTTGCAAATTCCAAATCGTTGAGGAAATTGATTTCAGAAAGATATTTAATCACTTTGTCGATGATTTCAACCGGGAATTCGTATTCTCTGAGCTTACTCTTAACTTCATATTCGCTTCGCATTCTGCGACTTATATATTTTAATGCTTTATTTTTTGCAGTCGAATATTCTTCTTCACCCGTTAATTTATCGATCAATTCATCGGTGACCTGGTCACCTTTCCGCAGAGAAAATTTATGGACAACTTCTTTGTTAAGCCCGAAAGCAAATTCGCCATCCAGATAAACGTTTACACGGTCGGGATGGCGTTTTTGTTGTTCAAGTTTGGAAATATTCTTCACACCAAACTGTAATAAAGTTTTATTTTGAAGCGGGTTTCTTAACCGTTTCGGGTTTGGGTGATTTATTGCTCGATTCAGCATCAATTAATCCCAATTTCTTCCTCACTTCTGTATCGATCTGCTTTGCAAGTTTTTCATTATCCTGTAAATATTTCTTAACTGCATCACGACCCTGTCCGATTCGATCAGCACCATAAGCGAACCATGAACCACTCTTGGCGATTATGTTATGTTCCACTGCTGTATCGATAAGATCACCTAACTTTGATATACCCTCGTTATAAAGTATATCGAATTGAGCTTCTTTGAATGGAGGAGCAACTTTATTTTTAACGACTTTCACTTTCACCCGGTTGCCGACTACATTCTGACCATCTTTGATGGCTTCGATACGCCGAACATCAAGTCGAAGGGAAGCATAGAACTTTAATGCGTTTCCGCCGGTTGTTGTTTCAGGATTACCGAACATTATTCCAATTTTTTGACGCAGTTGATTCGTAAACATGACGGTTGTTTTCGATTTGCTGATCGCAGCTGTTAGTTTGCGAAGTGCCTGCGACATAAGCCGCGCTTGAACGCCCATAGTCGGGTCACCCATTTCTCCTTCGATTTCGGCACGTGGTGTAAGTGCTGCAACTGAATCAATTACGATAACATCGAGTGCGCCGCTCCGAACAAGTGTTTCAACAATCTCGAGCGCCTGTTCACCATATTCTGGTTGTGAAAGCATTAAATTGTTTGTATCAACACCTAATTTTTTCGCGTAGTTTAAATCGAGGGCATGTTCTGTGTCGATGAATGCAGCAATGCCGCCTTTTTTCTGAGCTTCCGCAAGCACGTGAAGACAGATAGTTGTTTTCCCTGATGCCTCGGGACCGAATATTTCTATCACTCTCCCACGAGGTATACCTCCGATTCCAACTGCCGCATCAAGAGATATCGAACCTGTGGATATGAAATCTATCTTTGCTATCGGTCCTTCATCAAGTTTCATGATAGCACCTTTGCCGTGCTGTTTTTCAATTTGCTCAACGGCAATTTTCAATGCTTGCATTCGAGCTTCTTTATTATTTTCTTCTGCCATGTTATATCCTTTCTATTTCTTTAGAATCTTTTTTAATTACCTTTTGTCGGGAACCGGTCGAGAAAATCAATCACGATCGTTTTAATCTGGTTCGAATCGAACGGTTTCTCGATATACCCATCCGCGCCTAAATCTTTCGCTGTTCGTTTCGCATCGAAATCATCTATTGATGACATAAAGACATAAGGTATATCTTTGAATTTAGGGTTGCCTTTGATTTTTTCGTAAAGATCAAATCCATTCATAAACGGCATACGAACATCGCTCATGATCAGATCAGGTTTCTTTTTTTCAAGTTTCTTCAATGCGTCTTCACCACCGTCAGCGGTCAGTATTTTAAATTTTTCTCCCTTCAATGATAAACGAATCGCTTCAAGCCACATAGATTCATCATCTATGAAAAGAACAGTTTTAAGGTTAGGTTTTTGTACCGGTTTCATATACAGTTTATACCGTGATTTTCTTACGTAATGGAATATTCTTAATGATGGAGTATTCAGACCCTTCCGGCTTTAAAATACTTCGCATTACTAATATCTCGTTAATTATAGCTTTCTGTGGTTCAAAGGTAAGATTTTCTAACATCGGAAGCAAGTTTATTAATCGATTTGATGATTTTATCCTCCCCAAAGTAATATGAGGATGAAATGGTCGGGTTTCAATCTCAAAACCAAATTTTGAAAGTGTTTGATCGAGCGTGTTTTTTAAATTTAGAAGGATTCCCTCGCTGTTCTCGCAACCGACCCAGATGATACGCGGATTCTTCTTATTCGGGAAAGCACCCAAATGTTGATAAATAACCTGTGTTGCTTCCATAGTTGAGACGATCGAATCAATTTCATTTAAAACATTTGGAAGAGTTTCTTCCTTCACATCTCCTAAAAACTTTATTGTCGCATGAAATTTATCTTTTCTCTCCCATTTTACGTCGGCGCCCGATTTCTTTAGCTCCGATTGAAGTTTTTCCATTTCATCCTTGATAATTGAAGGAGTGTCAAATGCCAAAAATGTGCGAATGAGTTTCATATCCTATTTAATCTTCATTATCTTTCTTCTGATCAAATCCATTGCTGCCTGCGTTGCTCTTTCTTTCACTCTGAGACGACCCTCGCCGAAATTAAATCTAAGCGCGATTGTTTCATTCGAGTCGGAGTATCCTATCCATACTAACCCGATCAGTTTATCGGGAGTTCCGCCTGTCGGTCCGGCAATTCCCGTTGTAGAGATACCGATATCCGTGCAAGATAAATTTCTGATTGAGCGAGCCATCTCTTCTGCAACCTCCCGGCTTACCGCTCCATGAGTTGAAATAAGTTTTTCGGGAATACTTAGCATCTCTATTTTAGATTTATTGCTATATGTCACAACTGCGCGTTCAATATACTTTGAACTACCTGAAACGTTAGTCAGTTTGTTCGCGATTAAACCACCGGTACATGATTCTGCTATTGAAAGTGTTAACTTTCTCTCGATCATTAACTTGCCCAAAGCTTCTTCCAAAGATTCATCATCGACGCCATAGATATATTTTTCAGCTTTCTGTCTGATATCAGATTCGATAGTCTTGATGAGCCGGTTACTCTCATCTGAATCTTTTCCTTCAACAGTAATTCGCAATCTCACACCGGCGGGAGAGGGGAGGAATGCCAACTTAGCTCCTTGTAGCATTTGGTTTAAATCTCCTAATCGAGTTGCTAATTCCGACTCAGGGATGCCGGTTGTCATAAGCGTTCTATGAATTATAAAATATGTTTGAGATATATTTTGAAAATATGGGATAACAAAATCGGTTATCATGCTCTCCATTTCATATGGAACTCCCGGCATTACGATAACATACTTACCATCGCAATCGAAGAATTCACCTGCCGCTGTGCCGAATTTATTGGGTATTGGCTTTGCACCATCGGGTATTAATGTTTGATTTTCTGCCGCTTCAGACCACGGGCGATTGCGTTGCCTCAGAAACTCTTCAACATATTTTCTTGCATCAGCAGAAGAAACAAGATTAGTTCTGAAGAATTTACAGATCGCAGATCGCGTAATGTCGTCGTGCGTAGGTCCCAAACCACCGGTTACAAATAGGATGTCATGACATAAGTATTCCGTTTCAAGAGCAGATATGATATCTTCCTCGTTATCACCAGCTACAATTATTTTAGAAACAGAGATACCGAGTGGACTTACTTTTTGGGCGATGAACGCGGCATTTGTATTTATCACCTGACCTATAAGAATCTCATCCCCGATTGAAATTATGGCGGCTCTCATATCAATTAAAAAGTTAAAAGTAAAAAAGGGCCTGAATATTGAAAGTAAAACATATTCAAAGATTTAAAAATGAAAAGAGAATTAATTGAATAGTGAGGTTTGCATAAATTCCAGCCATAACATCGTCGAGCATAATTCCCCAACCATTTTTAAGCGATTCTAATTTTCGGCAGGGAGGTGGTTTAAAAATATCGTAGAATCTGAATAATAAAAATCCAAGAAATGCTATTAGAATAGTTTTTGGAAGAAAAGCGATTGATATCCACATCCCTACAACTTCATCGATCACAACAATTTGCGGATCTTCACCAAATGATCTTTCCATTTTAGAAGAAACATAAACACCGATAAAAAAGAAGATGGATATCAAAGATGAGATGATGATAGGATACTCAAATGACGGGATCATATAAAATAACATACCGACGATGCTGCCTGCAGTTCCTGGAGCTATTGGTGAATATCCTGAGAATAACCCTGTGGCAATCAGGTGTGAAAAGAAAGGTACTGATCTTTTATTAGGATTAGGTTGATTGGTTGAAGTATCGTGCATATAATTCGCGTAACAATTTTCTATTGTCGAAGAGATACATTACTCCTGTTCCGATAGTCGATATGGTTACTAACAGCAGCATCCCGAATAAAACCTGAGGATGCATCAAAGAATCGAGAAGGGATCGGAAATCTTGTTTGATGAAAGAAACTGAGCCGGCGACATAAAGGATTAAGATGTAATATATGACGATATACTCTCCGAATGTTTTTGCCTGTGCCGATTTTGATGTAACAATCGGCCTGTCTGTCCATTCAGCATAACTTCTCAAAGAGGTGATAATTATATCTCGGATAACGATAATCCAAACCATCCAACCGTCGATTAAATCTAAATGTACAAAAGCGAAAAGGGCGGAGAGCGATAAAATTTTATCGGCGAGTGGATCGAAGAATTGTCCCCAGCGCGATACGTATCCGTATCTTCGCGCAACCCATCCGTCGTACCAATCTGTTAGGGCGGCAACAATATAAACGAGAAGCGCAATCTGTTTCCAGAAAGATGATTCATCGAACAACAGTATTACAAATACCGGTGTTAATAAAATGCGAAGCGCTGTAAGTGAATTAGGGATTGACATTGGCTGATAAAATTTTCACTAATTTACCAAATATTATCTGATTTACAAAAACAAAAAAGCCCGATTTTATTCGGGCTTCAATTACAAAAATTATCTTGTTGTCAGGCGGCTTTGGTTATTTTACCACTCTTAATACAATTGGTGCATACACGCAAGCGTTGGGTTCTGCCATCAACCTGCGCGCGGACTTTTTGTAAATTCGGCAGCCAGCGTCTTTTTGTTCTGTTATGAGCGTGACTGATATTATGTCCGGTTACCGGTTTTTTTCCGCAAATTCTACAAATTTTTGCCATTATTACCTCAAGGTGAAAAGATTAATCAATTTCAATGTTACAAATATACTAAAAATTAGAATATCTCGCAATAGTTCTTTTATTTGAAGTAAAACCTGGCACCGATACCGGCATTCATGTTCAATTCAGTCTTCGGAGTTAAGTCAAGTATTGGTGCTATCTCAAAAAAAATATCGAAAGGAGCAGACGCGAACATATATTCAATTCCACCCACCATTCTCAATCCAAGTTGTGTATCATTTCCTTCATTCGTTCTGATTCTGCCGCCGATCCCGTAATACAATGGCAATCGTTCAGCATGCGGAAATACATTGAAAGAGTGCATCAAATAATCTACATGAATGTGAAGAGACGTTCTGTGAACAAACGACCATGCTAATCCGGCATCTATAGCGGATTGCTTCGTTAGCCATCCTTTGCCGTTTATTCCGGTCGGTTCGCCAATCATTATTCCTAAACCGAATCCGCGGTCTTGTGCGAATGAATAATTAATCGAAAAAAGTAATATGACAGAAAATAATATAAGTTTCAGATATTTCATATAAACCTCATAGATGTCAGGATGATCTTAATGCGTTAACAATATTTAAGCGCGAAGCTCTGATTGAAGGGAGGAAACCTCCGACCAATCCCATCACAACAGTAAATATTAATGAATTTATTATTATTGAAGGTGAAAGAGAAAAACTAAATGCGAGTTCGGCGAATGAGCCGAAATTTATCATCGAGATATCGAAGAATTGGAGAAACGATGCGAGGAATAAACCAATCAATCCACCGAATATTGAAATTGATAATGATTCAATCAGAAAAGCGAATAAAACATTACGGCGTCGGAAACCTAATGCCCGTAAAGTACCTATTTCAATTGTTCGATTGGATACAGCCGCATACATCGTGATCATTGCTCCGATCATAGCACCCAGACTGAATATTATGGTAACAGCGATGCCGAGAATTCTTATAAACATTGCCATATCTTCAGACTGTTCTTCATAAAATTTCTTCTCGCGCTTTACTTCCAATGTTTGAAGCCGGAGATCTTTATTGAATGCTTCTTGAAATTGTGTAAACGCATTTACGTTATCGAGACGGATGAGTAAAGATGAGTACGCTCCTGTGTATCCGAATGCCTGCGCTAATTGGATTTGGTCGCCCCAAATTTCAGAATCAAAACCGTTACCACCAGCATCGAACGAACCGACAATCGTCCATTCATCGCCGCCGAATTTTATTTTGTCTCCGAGCTCTGTCCCTTTGAAACGTTTCTTAATGGAAGAACCAACAATAATCTCACGTGATCCCCAGTTGAAGAATCTGCCGCCGGATAAGTTCATATTTTGTCGTAACTGGAATCCCTCCGGTGTAACACCGCGCACGGTTACATTCCCTAATCCGCCTTCTTTTTGCGAGTAGGGGAGATTGATGATGGCGACAATTTCGTTAGAGATGAATGGTTTGCCCGATGACAGTTTAGAGATTGATGGTATTGTCTGAACAACATTTGCCTGATCTTGCATGATGATACTCGTAATCTCAGCGGTTGCGGCTTTGCGGAGTACGATCACATTCTCATCCGAGCCGGTTTGAATGAGAGTTTTCTGGATGCCGTGTGCCATCATTAATACCGCGGCAAAAACAAATACAACCAATGAAATACCAACTACGGTCAAAATGGTTGTGAGGCGGCGAGTTTTCAGATTTCTTGTAATGTATTTAAATGGAATTTTCATTGTAATCTCCTATCCTACCTGCCGTAAACCGTCGACAATTTTAGTGCTCGTCGCACGTTGAATTGGAAATACCGCGGCAAGAAATCCAACCATCAATGCAGATATGCTCGCAAGAAGCAGTGTGATCGGTTCAAGATTAAATATTGGAAACCATCCTTTCGGCAATATTGCCGCAAAACCATCAATCATCGGAAATGCTAAACCGATTCCGATGATGCCGCCGGTTATTGCAATCGTTAACGACTCTCCACCGATAAGACCAATTAAGTGGAATGTTGAAAATCCAAGTGTCTTTAATACAGCATATTCGCGAACCCGTTCGCGTGCAGACATAACCATCGTATTTCCGAGAACCAATAAGATGATACCGATAATTACAAACGACATTACATCCATCGCAGTTATAATCGCGCTCACAGACGCCATGAAACTTTGTTGGAATGCCCGCTCAGTTTCGCTCTTTGTTTCCGCAGGAGAGTTCTTGAATTGTTCATCGATTTGACCCGATATAAATGCTGAGTTATTCGGGTCTTTAATCTGGGCTATGTACCACCCAACGTAACCGGCACGCGAGGGAGTTTCTTCTTTCATTCGTTCTTCTAAATATTGCCATTGTATCAGCATATTCGAAGGATCGGTTGTTTTATCACGAGGTTTGTAGATTCCGCGAATCACAAATTCCCATCTCCCCGGATATATATCTCCTTCAATAGGCATTATATCGCCGATCTTCAAATTGTATCTTTGGACTAACTGTTCACCGATTACGCAAGAATTTCGTTCACGCTTGAATGCTTCGAGCTGTTCTTTCGGGATCATAAGCTCGGGGTAGACATCAAAAAAAGTTTCAGCATCCACCGCAAGCCGTGCGAAGAACTGCTTCTTGTCGATATAAACACCACCGAACCAATTGGCATAAGTTACATTATCAATCCCATCGATCTTGCTGATCCGGTCTTTGTATGCAAGTGGAAGAGGGAAAATGAATGATACTGAATGTCGAGTAATCAGGCGGTTGGCAGATGATGCGTCTACGCCTGCATACCAGGCGGTTACAACCGTTCGTAACAATCCAAAGGCAACAACTGCTATCGCGATTCCTAAAACAGTCAGTAACGTTCTGAGTTTATGCCTGAGCATATTTTTTACGATTAATTTAATTATGTGCATGGCATCCTCCTTAGGTTAACTCGCCTTTATCGAGATGCTTTATCACGTGAGCCCGTTCGGCAGCGCGCGGATCATGGGTTACCATGACTATGGTTTTTTTGAACTGGGTATTCAACTGCACGAGAAGATTTAATATTTCTTCTGCGGAGGTTTTATCCAAATCGCCGGTAGGTTCATCAGCGATTAAAAGTGTCGGATCTGAAACGATCGCGCGTGCGATCGCAACACGCTGTTCTTGTCCGCCCGATAATTGTTTTGGATAATGATTCATCCTATCTTCCAGCCCCACGACTTTTAATGTAAATTCGACATGTTCTTTCCTCTCTTTTTTAGAAAGTTTGGAAAGGAGAAGAGGAAGCTCAACGTTTTCAAAGGCGGTTAATACGGGGAGAAGATTATAAAATTGGAAAACGAATCCGACATGTTGAGCCCGCCATTTTGCTAATTGTGATTCGCTTAGTTTTGCTACATCGGTACCTGCTACAACTAAAGAACCTTTTGATGGCTGATCTATTCCCGCTATCAAATTTAGCAGGGTTGTCTTGCCTGAACCCGATGGTCCCATCAAACCTAAAAATTCTCCTTCGGGAACCTCAAAGGAAATATCATGAAGCACCGGGATTTCTAAAGAATCTCTCCAGTACGACTTAAAAACATTTTTAACAGATACAATATTCATATTTCAATTTTCCAGCTATTATTATTATCAACGGTTGCTTATTAATAACGATAATTTCATTCTCTAAGTTTCACGCTTGCGCCTGATTGCAGTTTTTCATTCGGATGTAATATAACTTTATCGCCCGGATTCAAACCAGATTTTACTTCAATCAAAGATCCAATTTTATTGCCGGTTACAACGGTGACTTCCTGAATTATCTGTCCTTTCAGAACAAACGCAACAATTTCATCCTTCCGCTTTGTTATTACGGCCGGATCAACAGCGATCATTGGGGTTATATTTATGCTATTCTTTGATTTATTCTTTAAGAAGTGAACCTTGGCGCTCATCTCCGGTAATACACGACTATCTTTTTCAACAAATCTTATTTTTGTCATAACCGTTGCTTTTGCTCTATCTGCTGTAGGGACAATCTTATCCACCACACCACGATAACGTTTGTCGGGATACGCATCAAGTGTGATCTCGCAAGGTAATTCACTCTGGATTCTTTCGATGTTTGATTCTGAAACGTCTGCTTCAACTTCGAGTGAGTTCATATCGGCAATCGTTACTACGGCAACCCGCGAACTTGCGCCTGCGGCAAAAGGAGCAACCACCTCTCCGATGTCGGCGTTCTTAGTTAAAATTGTTCCATCAAACGGTGCACGAATGCGTGTATTCTCCATTTGTACCTCTGCCGCTTTAACCGCAGCACTACGCGACGCGATTGATGCAGTTACCCGATCGAAACGCGATTTTGCGATATCAAATTCAGCTTGAGAAATTAAATGCTGGTCTAATAACTTTTTCGCTCGCTCGTACGATTGCTCAGCTTCAACCTTATCTGCCTGCGCCACGTCATACTCGGCTTTGGCTTGAGTGAGCGCGGCTTCAACATCAGCGCTTTCAATTCGAGCGATGATTTGCCCCTCTTTTACTTTATCTCCTTCTTTAAAACCTAAGTAAACAAGCCGGCCTGTTGCTTTGGATGCAATGGCTGCTTTACGCTGTGCAACTACATATCCGCTTGCTGTCAATATTGCATCTGCCTGTGCAGGTGATATGTACGAGACAGTTGTAATCTCAACGATCGGATCTTCCACAAAAATATTTCTGACAGCATAATAAATTGCTATCCCCAAAAATATTACTCCAACGAAATACATGAAATACGCGAAGTGCGGTTTATGAGGAGGTTCATGCGGTCCGGATTGTTTTTCTTCCTCACGTTTAATCTTTAATTTTGATAAATCAAGTTGGTTTTCAGTCATATAAAATGTGCCGCTAATGGTTGAAATGATGAAAAAGATATATAAATCTCAAGTTGTTTCCAAATAAAACGTCGAAAGTGAGATTAATGTTTCAGTACCTGATATTCTCTAATTGCCGAAGGAATTCACGTTCTCGTACCGAATCTTTGTTGACAAGGAAGTAGTAATCATGGAAAAATTTGTAATCACTGAGTGCGGTTTCTTTTGATATGTTTTTCATATTCGCCAAATATGAATCTATATATTGATCAATCTGGGTAAATTGAATTTGGGGGAACTTTTGCAAAGAGTCCATGATACTTTTATTGTATCTGACTATTTGCAAGATAAAAGTATCAATCTTTACAGCGTTAATCGGCAATTCACCATTTGAAAGCGTGCTTACGGGACCGATGAAAAAATCAATTTTCTTCTCTTGAAGAAACTCGATAGAGGCAGACTTCTCGTGTCCCGGTCGACCCCGTTTGGAAATATTCTGATGAGCTAAGCCGGTATCTGTCAATCCGGTTAACGCTTCCAAAGCATAAGGTGTTTTCGAATAATAAATCACTCTCGCGTGTGCTCCTGAAAATGCGAACCGAACGGGTAATCGTTCAAAATATTTTTTGATTGTGAACCCCAAAAGTTTTGTACGTTCAAGATGATCATGCGTGTAATATTGCACTTCATCAACAACGTAACCTACACTTATCTCTTTTGTATAAAGATCATATCTAAAAATAGTCGTTAGTGTAATTATGAAGGCGAGAATAATTCGTAAGTAAGACTTTGAAAGCGAGAGTATAAATCTTTCTATCAAATAATATAAAAAAGGAGTAACAGGAATCAGGAATCGTGCGTGCATGAAATCGCCGCCGATCCTTATTACAAAAAGAATATAGAGAGATGAAAATATTCCGGTAAGAAGGATTGTATGATTCGAACTATATCTCAGTTCTTGCGTTATTCGGTTGAAAGTTTTAAATCGCCATAGTGCAACTATCCCTGCAACAAAAAGGATGATAAGTCCGTAATATGTCTGGAAGTAAAGCCAGACATACTCTAAACCCTGACTGTAATAAGTCAAACCGATTGATTTAGCATAAAAAGAATTTGGGAAGAAAAATCCAAAATAATTCCATCTCCAAAACCAGTACGGGAGGAATATGAAAATAGAAGGGATCAGGAAGATTAAACAATTTTTCCATTTATTCTCTGTGATGATAATAAAATATATTAAAACAGAGGCAAGGAAAATAATTCCATCAGGACGTGTGAGCATTGCAAGAAGCGCGAATATGCCGGCAATTAAGATATTCCATCGAATTTTATCGAGAGATAGAAATAAAAAACCGGCGACGATAAAGAATGTGTACATCGATGTTTCCAAACCGCTGGTTGCGTAAACGTTGAAATCGCGATTAAGTGAGAGCAGTAAAGAGGTCAGCGGTATAACAAAGATCGAAGATGTTAGTTGTCGTTGAGTTTTATTGCTGATGAAAATAAATAAAATTAGCGTTCCTAAATGAAATGTTATCCCTAGAATTGCTGAAAAAAGAACCGGATCGATCTGCAGTTTTAAGCCGAGGGCGATTAGAAGTGTCCAGAGGAAATTTGTATAACCCTCAACCCGTTCACCGGCGTTGTAAGCCAATCCATTTCCTGCTACCAGGTTTTCGGCATAGCGAAACGAAATGAACGCATCATCGTTAACGAAAGCATAATGATAAGCATGGATTAGTCCTATGGTTAAAATTAAACCCAATAAGAGAATAATCCAGATGCGATTGTTGATCATTTGCAGAAAAGTACTCATTAGGTATCTCATTGCCTATCGATATTGTGCATTTGCATCGTTTAAAATAGGTTATTATAAAAACAAATACAAGCTTGCCGCGATAAACCTCCGGTATCTCAAGTGCGACTCACCTCCTGTGGTGGTGCTTGTTTGAAGGTGAGTCGCACATAGTCTCAAGGAGATACCGGAGGTTTTCTTTTGTGCTTTCTTGGAAAAAATTTAGATATTTCGCTTATTATAATCACTATGATTATTTTAGGTATAGAATCTTCCTGCGATGAAACTTCCGCTGCTGTGTTGGCTGACGGAAAATTGAAATCGAATATAATTTCGTCACAACTTATTCACCAACAATATGGCGGAATTGTCCCGGAGTTGGCATCCCGCGCTCACCAACGGCTGATTGTTCCGGTTGTTGAGCAAGCATTAACTGTTGCTCAAATCAAAAAAGAACAACTCAATGCCGTCGCTGTTACACACGGACCCGGCTTGATGGGTGCGCTACTTGTTGGAATGAGCTTTGCAAAATCTCTCGCTTACGGTTTGAAGATACCCCTCGTTGGTATCAATCACATGGAAGCACACATGTACTCGAATTTTATCGATGATCCGAAACCATCGTTTCCATTTCTTTGTCTTATAGTCTCAGGCGGGCATACACAACTTGTTTATGTCCGCAAACCGCTTCAGCATGAATTGTTAGGCGAAACACTTGACGATGCGGCTGGTGAAGCGTATGATAAAGTGGGCAAAATGTTGGGACTTGGTTTCCCGGGAGGACCGGTCATAGATAAATTAGCGAAAGAAGGGAATCCAAATTTTGTAAAATTCCCGCGCTCTTATCTCGATCCAGGAAAATATGATTTCAGTTTCAGCGGAATAAAAACTTCTGTACTTTACTGGCTTCGCGATCATGGATATCGGAACAATGAAAATATAAAACCAATTCAAAAGCAAGAACTCGCCGATCTTTGCGCAAGTTTTCAGACGGCGGTGGTTGATGTGCTGGTTCGGAAAACAATTCAGGCGGCAAACGATCTTGGCGTTCGGGATATAGCAGTGGCAGGAGGTGTATCGGCAAACTCTGAGTTGCGTGCACGTTTAAAATCAGTTTCCGAAGAAAATGGTTTTAAATTATTTATTCCCGCTTTTGAATATTGCACTGATAATGGAGCCATGATAGCCCAGCTTGGAAAAATGAAACTTGAACTCGGATTCCAATCAGATTTTTCTTTGAACGCAATTCCAAATTTAAATATCAGCATTCATCCTGTTTGATGACGATCGATAAATATATAAAAAGAGAAACACTTTTCGCTGTTACCCTCATTTGTTTACTTGTGATTACGGCGTTTTGGCAATTAGCTACTATGCGTGGTTTTATCATCACAGACGATATTTTCACAAGCGATATCATGAATGAAGGGTTCCCGTATCGCTATTCAATGAGCGAATCAATAAAAGCGGGGCATCTTCCACTTTGGGTTCCGGAAATTTACAGCGGTTTCCCGCTGCTTGCTCGTGCTGAAGCTGGAATCGCTTATCCAATTAATTTGATATTATTCGGATTGCTATCTCCATGGATTGCGTTAAATCTCGTTTTGTTGCTTACAATTATTACAGCCGGTATTTCAACTTATCTTTATGCGAAAGAAATTGGATCAAGTTTCACCGGTGCTGTTGTTGCGGGCATCGCTTTTGGTTTTAGCGGCTATCTTTTATCGCATCTGAAGCATCTGAGCAATGTCAACGCCGCGTGCTGGTTGCCGTTAGGACTTTACCTTATTGAACGCGCGATTAAATCGAAAGACAACCGAATGCTTTTATTCTTTGGTATCATCTTCGGTTTTCAACATTTATCGGGCCATACTCAGGTCGCGTATTATTCCGGTGTGTTGTATATATTTTATTTCATTTTCAGATCGCTTTCAGTTGTTGACTCAGGAAAAAATATTTTATCAGTTTTTCAAAAATGGAAACAACTCACCTTGGGTAAACAAAGCTGGCTATTCGCCGGAATGCTTGCGCTCGGTTCGCTCCTTGCTGCCATTCAATTAATTCCGACTTATGAATTAGTCTTCCTTTCGCAAAGATCGGGTGGGGTTACTTTCGAGTATGCATCTAACTACGCTTTCGATCCAAAGAATTTGGGAATGTTTATCTACCCTTATATAAATGGTGATATAGGGGAAGGAACTTATACAGGGAAAAGTATTTTTTGGGAAGATTTCGGTTATGTTGGAATAGTTACATTACTATTCGCGCTTCATGCAATATTTCGTAACTGGAAGAAATGGCATGTAAAGTTTTTTACAATCGCCGGATTGATCTCGATTATTCTTGTCTTAGGACCAAACAGCCCTGTATATGAATTTGTTTTTAATTATGTGCCGGGAATGAAATTCTTCAGATTCCCGACTCGATTTCTATTGATAACCGATCTATCTCTGGTAGTACTTGCCTCTATCGGTATTCCGCACTTCGTTAAATATTATTTTATCAAAAATAAATCTGCAAAAGCTAATGTTTCTCAAAATATTATTCATCATCCTGTTGAGGTATTGATAATATTACTGTGCGTCGCCGATCTGTTCTATTTTCAACTTCGCCAAAATCCGATTGTTAATGCGGATAAATGGTTGACAGTTCCGAAATCAGTTGAATATCTCAAACGCGACACAAGTTTGTACAGATATTTTTCTGTCGGAGCGAATCAAGCGCACATAAAAACATTTCAGGACGCAAAAGGGTGGGAGGGAGATTTACAGCCATTCATCGATCAGCGTGAATATATTCAGCCGAGCAGTAATGTACTTTATGGAATTTCTGCAGCAAATGGATACGCGAATTTGACACCGAATTACGTCGTGGATATTTGGGGTGATCAGAACCGTGCCGGTATTTTAAATAAAACCGCATCGATTGATGGAGATGTTTTTAGACCATCTCCTGTATTTTGGCGATTGATGGATATGTATAATGTTAAATATATCAGTTCATTGTGGCAAATCGAAACAAATTCAAATGTTGAAGATATTGGAAAGTTTGGCGATGCTTTTTTTTATAAGAATAATGGATCAATGTCGCGGGCTTATTTAGTTAGTAAAACAACTACAGTCCGGAGCGAAGAGCATGCCTTGCAATTGATTGCCTCAATCCAGTTCAATCCACGGAAGGAAGTAATTCTTTTTGATAATCCGGTAGGATTTATACCAACTGAAAGTGTTAGCGGAACCGTTGATATCAAACTATATTCACCAAATGAAATAATCATGAAAGTTTCATCTTTACAGGATGCGTTTCTGGTTTTTTCAGATTCATATTATCCCGGTTGGAAAGCTTACATAGATGAAACAGAATCGAAAATATATCGCGCAAACGTCACTCAACGATCAATTGCGGTACCAAAAGGAAATCATATCGTAAAATTTATATTTGAACCACGAACCGTTCAAGTCGGATTCTGGATATCGACTTCTAGTATAATCATCTTTGGATTTTTATTTTTTCAATTTAATAGAAAGAGAAAAAATGAAAAGAATGCTTAGAATTATTGTTACTGTTGGGATTGTTGGCATCATATTATTCGCTTATGGAGTGTTATGGGCACCGAATAATTTCGATGGCGATAAAATATTGAAAGTTTCAAAAGGACAAACATTCAGCGATGTTGCAGATTCGCTGAAGGAGGCGGGAATAATTCGAAGCGTGTTTCTATTTAAGATAGCGGGGAAATTAACGGCGTCCACAACAAAACTTCAGATCGGAAAATATCGATTTAAAAGTGGAGCATCAAATCTATCGATCATTGATAATGTTCAAAACGGCAGAACCGCTGAAACGATAACAGTGCTAATTCGTGAAGGACTCCGCTCGACTACACAAGCGCAAATATTCTCACAAAAATTAGGAATAGATTCAAGCACGTTCATGGAATTGGTGGAGGATAAATCTTTTGCAAAATCTTTGGGAATTGACGCTCATAACTTAATCGGTTATATGATGCCGAAGACCTATAAATTTTACTGGCAAACGGATGAGGAAGATATTATCCGTACGCTTGTTCAGGAGTTTTGGAAAGAGTTAGATAGCTCCATGATTCGTCAAATGAACCGAAGGAAGATGACGATGAACGAGGTTCTCACAATGGCTTCAATCATAGAACTCGAAACAGCAATCGATACCGAGCGGGCTATTGTTGCCGGAGTTTATTACAACCGATTGCAAAAAAGAATGCGTCTGCAGGCAGATCCGACAGTGCAATTCGCACTTGGTGGAACTCCGCACCGGTTGCGTTACAGCGATTTGGATTATGATTCTCCGTATAACACATATAAAAATTATGGTTTACCACCGGGTCCGATTAATAATCCCGGTAAAAATTCAATACTCGCGGCGCTTTATCCTTCCAGACACAAATATTTATATTTTGTTGCAACAGGTGAAGGTGGACATAGATTTACATCCTCATTCAGCGAACACCAAAAAGCGATTAAAGAGTACAGGAGAACCAGGGAAGAGCGAAAAGCTGCTCAAGAACTTGATTGAGATAATTGTTTGAGCGAAATGTATATTATTTCATTCTGTGGTGTTGAGATTTGTAATTCTTTTCCGAAACGTACCGCCGCACCGTTGAGTGCTTCAACTTCAACTCTTTTACCATGTGTAACATCGTAGTACATAGATGAGGTAGTCGCGAATGGCAATCTTTGATAATGCGCGAACACCTTCTCTTCAATATCTGTAAATTCATCCATCCGTTTTGCACGTCCAATTGTTGCGGCTTCGTGTACAACATCCTTCAACATCGAAGTCAATGCAGTATCGGCAAGAATATCCCCGATCGGTTTTTTTGTAAAAGCCGTCATGCCTCCAATACCGCAAATAAATATCCATTTCCACCAGAGAGCTTTCTCGATATTATCTGTCGGCTCGCCATTGATTCCGGCATTATCGAACAGATGTTTTAATAACATACAACGGTCGCTTACCAAGCTATTTGATTCTCCAAATTTAAATTTGCCTGTACCACCTTCATGAAGAATAACTCCGGGTGAAGCTATTGTGCTTATAATATAAGCAACACCCGGTATGATATACTTTTTACCAAGTGAATCTGCAAGAATACTCTCGTTCTCAACTCCATTTTGAATGCTAAGAACAATCGTATTATCGTGCAAAACAGGGAGCGCGAGTTTAGCTGCTTCTTTTGTGTCTAAAGATTTAACTCCTATGATAATTAAATCGAATGGTACGAACCCAGTGAGAATATTGGTGAATGTTGATTTAACATTGATGCTGCCTTCCGGACTTTCTAACCGCAAGCCGTTCTGTTGCATAGCGATCAGATGTTCTCCGCGAGCAATGAATGTAACATCGTTGCCTGATTTCCAGAGTTTGGCGCCGAGATATCCGCCAACTCCGCCTGTGCCTATGATTGCGATTCTCATAAAAAGTTTTCCGTGATAATAATATAAGAATTTTTGAATATTATGGTACTGGCAAATATGAAGCATAAATAAAAAAAAATAGCTATATTTACACTTTAACATCCAATAACCACATTGACCGATGAGAGTATTGCAAAAAATCATATTAAACAGTTTGCTGCTGCTATCGACCTTCACAATTTTTAATTGTGCCGGTATAGATTCTCCTTCCGGTGGTCCACCAGATAAAAATCCACCGACTATTTTAAAGACTTATCCAAAACCGGGCGAGCTTAATTATAACGGCAAACGGTTTTCTTTTTCATTCAACAAATATATCAACCGACGGTCTCTTGAAGAATCGTTTTTTGTTTCACCCCCAATCGGTGATCTTGAATTCGAGTGGGATGGAAAAGATCTTGAAGTCGTATTCCAGGAATCGCTTCGCCCAAACACGACTTATATAATCACTCTTGGCACCGATCTAACAGATATAAGGGGGAACAAACTTCTTCAATCGTATACGGTTCCGTTTTCATCGAGCGATAAAATTGATTCGGCATCTATCGCGGGTATTGTTAATGATGACAAACCTGAAGGTATAATGATTTTCGCTTATCCTCTTGAGCTAATTTCACCAGATACTTTAAATCCTGCAAAGATAAAACCTGTTTATGTAACACAAACCGGTAAAAATGGATCGTTCGTTTTACCGTTCCTGAAGATTGGAAGTTATCGCATCTTCGCGATTCGGGATGAATACAAAAATTTACTTTACGATGCAGGGATAGATCAATACGGTGTTACCGTCAATGATATAAGTCTGTCGGATTCGATTAAAAATATCGAAGGTATTCAATTCAAAATGGCAATGGAAGATACAACTCCACCGTTTCTTTCAAGTGTGCGCGCCATCGATGATTCACATATTCTTTTGCGGCTTAGTGAATCAATTGATTGGCATACTGTTGATGTTCAAAATGTGTCTATTGAAGATACTTTGTCGAAAACAAAACTTGATGTCCTGGATTTATCATTTGTGGATGAAGATAATAAAGATGCACAAGTTGTTACTAAGAAACAGGATGTAGGAAGGAATTTTCGGGTATGGTTATCAGGGTGGAAGGATGAATCGGGGAATGCGATGCTTCCACCTCTCAATACTGGTGAATTTGCATCTGAAATGTTGGTAGATACTTCTATTCCAAAAATTGATTTAAAAAATATTAAAAATAGAAACGTCAATTATCCGGTAGACGACAGTATAAAAGTAACTTTCAATGAGCCAATCATTAAACATAAATTTGAGAAAGGTTTTCAGATAGTTGATTCGACAGGTACTTTAGTAGATGGAAAATTCATGTGGGAACATTCTGCTAAAGCTTCATTCATTCCAACCACTTTGTTGTTTAAAGGAATGAAATATACGATTAAGTGTGTGTTGGATTCCATTGAGGATTATTCCGGAAATTCACAGCGAGATTCGGTAATAAAACTACCGTTTCAAACTGTAGAAGATAGGTCGTTGAGTGGATTAAAGGGAACTGTGTTCGATGAGCGAACGGCCGGGTCAGGCAGAATACATATAAATGTTTCGAATGTATCGAAGAAAGATATCAAATCAAAAAATTCAGTTCTTGAATCCTCCGGATCATTTTCGTTTGATAATCTTTTCGAAGGAAAATATATTATTAATCTGTTTCGTGATTCAAACGGAGATGGGAAATTCACTTACGGTAAAATTTATCCATATGTTCCGGCTGAGCGGTATACGATATATCCTGATACTCTAAAGCTTAGAGCACGATGGCCGCTTGAAGGTATCTCGTTAAAATTGAAGTAATTATCAAATTAATTTTTTGGGACCGGCTGGAGATCAGGTTGTATGAAAGAGTCCGGTATTCTGTTGGGTGGATTTTTTATTATTCTATCAGGTACAACCCAGGCATCTTTGTAACCGATGGTACTTAATTTCTTTACCAGCATATTTGCGCTGGCACGCTCAATAAAATTACCCACCCGCACCTTGTAATAAGGCGTTTCGTAAACGATATACGTCCATTCATCGCTCAGCATATTTAGAAGTGAATCGCGAACACGGTTTGCTTCTTCAATTTCTGATGTGAAAATTACCTGCGCGCGGAATCCGGGTATTGTTTCGGGTGGTGCTATTTTTAGGACACGAGCGGCTTCAATGATATCACGTTCTTTCTTATCTTCCTGAAGAATAAAATCAACTTCATCATTGTATTCAGTCGGTTGAAAAGTTTTCTCGTATTTTTGTAAGAACGAGTTAAATTCGTTATTGGGATCCATCCCTTTACGTGTAGCTTCGGGAGATTTACATCCGATGATTAACGAAAATAAGAGGAAAAGTCCGTTTAATAAGAAGGCGAAATTATTTATTTGGTTTTTCAAAGACCCAGGCACCTTTATAATCTTCAGGATATTTAAATGATATGACATCGCGGAATGTTCTGGCGGCATCCTTAGTTTCAAAATCACCGAGATAAACTTTATAAAGCTCATCGGTTGTGTCAAATGAGGTATAAACATTCATATTAAAACGTTCTTTGGTGATTGCTGCAATACGGTCTGCATTGTCGGGCATTTTGTAGGCGCCGAGTTGGATGGAATAATTGCCACGCTCAAATTTATTCTCAGGATTAATCGGTGCAGGTTCGAATTTTGGCTTATCTATATCTTTCACTTCAACCTTCAAGGTGTCAACTTGTTTTACCACAGGTGATGGTTCTGCTTGCTTTTTTACCGGTTCTTGAGTCACGGGTGGTGGGGGAGGCATTTCATCTTTTTCAGATTGTTCCGATCCTGAGCAACCGATTAATGAGATGCACATAAATAACGACAGAATAAAAGATGTAATTAAAACCCGCTTCATAAGCACCACGCTTTCTGTTGTGTTAGTATGATTGAGATTTTTCTTTAGAATCACTTTCACCGCTGACAATTTTAACACTTGCGCTTGCGCCTATTCTATCGGCACCGCTTGCAACCATCGCAAGTGCTTCTTCTCGAGTACGAACGCCGCCTGAAGCTTTCACACCCATCGCAGATCCGACTACTTTCCGCATCAAGGCAATATCACCTGCGGTTGCGCCGCCTTTAGCAAATCCGGTAGAGGTTTTTACAAAGTCAGCACCGGCACGTTTTGCCAGTAAGCACGCTTTAATTTTTTCTTCATCAGTCAACAATCCGGTTTCGATGATAACTTTTACGAGGGCGCCATATCGGCGGGCAGTCATCACTACACCGAAAATATCGTTCTCAATATAATCATAATCTTTTGATTTTAACATACCGATGTTAATTACCATGTCAATCTCGCGGGCGCCATCGCGAAGAGCTTGATGAGTTTCAAATGCTTTGGCGGCAGATGAAGTTGCGCCGAGTGGAAAACCAATAACTGTGCACACTTTTACAGGTGTATCACGTAGAAGTTTCGCGCATATCGGGACAAAGCTTGGATTAACACAGACAGACGCGAAAGAATATTTTTTCGCTTCGTTGCAAAGTTCGGTTACCTGTTCTTTAGTCGCTTCAGGCTTCAACAATGTATGGTCAATCATCTTTGCTAAATCGGTTTCAATGCCACCGGCAGCTTCAATCCCGATTGATGCAGAAACACGTTCAGCGCCATTCTTAACAATATTATTGACTCCATCACGGTTATGAACCACGCATAAACCATCTGTGCAGATACCATTGCTGCAAGCAACTCCGGGCCTTTCACCAAGAATATTTTGAATAATCTTATCTATTTCGCTCTGGCGCATCTTAATTTTCCATCAAATTTATTGCTCTGCACAATATAAGATTTTCCATAATAAAAACAAATGCTCCCGTTGGGAGCAGGAGCATTTGTTAAAATATGTCTAAAATATCTTAATTTACGCTGTATTTTAAAAAGAATGGCTCTTCCTTGTTTATCGGGTAAGAACCATCTTCTTTGTTGCCACATATCTATCGGCGTTTAATTTATAAAAATAGACTCCACTCGGTGTTTTAGAAGCATCCCAACTTACCGATTTGAACCCTGCATCTTGCATCTCATCAACAACTGTTGCCACTTCACGTCCGAGCACATCGTATATAACCAACTTTACATGACTCCTACTGGATATCTGGTATCGAATCTCAGTTACGAGGTTGAAAGGATTGGGGTAGTTTTGCTCAATTGCGAATGTAGATGGCAATTCGAATGATTTATCTTTGACAGCTACAATCGTTGATGGTGAAAATTTAAAGACAGTTTGGGGGCGTGGTGTGTATGGAATCGGCAAACCATACCGGCAAACATGGAACCATGAGAGTGAATCTTTTTCAAAGCCGACTAAAATTGGTCGATTTGTTCCGATCGAGTCGACAGTTTTGTAAACGAATGATATCGACGAATCACTTTTATCAAGTATTAACCGGAATATTCCATTATTATTTGAATACCATGTAGATGAATTGAAATTCCACTCTATCGTGAAAATTTCAGGCTCCGTTTTATATCTGATCATCGAATAAAGAAGAGGTGGATCACCCATTATTTTATCCAGTTGAAAATCTCTGTAATATGGTACAATAAAATTACCTGGTAGACCTGTAGGTTGTCTCTGAGAACCAGGAATATCCCAGTTTCCAGTATAACCGTTTAAATTTATATGTTGAGTATCTATTAACGATGCTGTAAGAGAAATGGCACCATCGACGCCAACCCAGGCATATTGTAACTGTTCTCCAAAGAAAGTAAAAGGAAATCCAATATCAACTGGCCCGCTTGTGCCATCATCTAACGGATCTAAATAAGAATTTGTGTTTGGTGGACGCTGGAAGAATTGTGTCAATCGTACAAATGTGGTATCTGCTTCAACCCAATCATATACTGCTGTGGTATCAAGCGAGTAACCATTTTGTTTTAAACCAACGACTACGAAACGAACTGTATTCGAAATACCGATAATGCTGTCAAGTCCAAAATACTTATAATACCATTGTACAACAGAACCGGAAGGAAATGGTGGAATTATTACTTGAAGAATGCTGTCGCTATTTATTGTTGCCTTTATCGAATCGAATAGTTTTTGATCTCGTTGATAATAAACCCAATAACTTCCTATTTTGTCAGAATCATCAAGTGAACAGAGTTTGAGAAAATTTATTTGTAGTGATTCACTATCGGTGATACCACCTTCCCAAGAATAATAAGGAATTACAGGTGGTATATTAGTTCTTACCCTCATCGAATACCACCAATTGTATGCAGAAGTATAAAGAGTGTCATCCTCAAAAGGACCTCGTGCGACCCAACCGCGTTTCACTAAAGCTGTTGGAACGCCTGCGCAATTTGATGGACCGCTATCATGCTCGTAAAATTTCCAAACACGAGACGGATAGTTCTCATCTGTTGTGCTGATTGGACCATCTGAACCCCATGCTCGCATCCTCGTAGCGAAATCTGTCACATGATAATTAGGTGAGGTTATATCCATAGTAATAAAAAATGCATCACCTTTTTTTACATCAATCCCATGTCCAAGTGTATCAAGGGGAACGCGTTTATCCATGACGGATTCAATTTAAATTGATATCCGCCGTTCCCCCAAATCTCGTCTCCAAGTGGATCAAATGTTGCTGTATCTATCGGTGCGGTTGATATCCAGTTTGTGTCGGTTGCCTTATCGCGGAATGGCGTAATGCCATTATCCAAATCATTTGTATCGAGATAATATCCCCAATTCAAACAGGGCGGGGGATATGGTGAAAAGCCGGGACCTTGTCCCCGAAATATATTCGATTTAAAAATTCTTATAGAGACAGTTGAATCGTAATTATTAACTTCACTCATTGACCAAAAAAGTGTGTCAATGGTTCCATCCGCAGGAGCAACAAACCATTGACCGAATACATCTTTGTGGTTTCCTCCAAAATATGAGGTAGGTTGATATACATCGGGTGAGTAGCCGAAAATAAAATCAACCTTACAACTCGATTGCAATCTAACTCCACTTTTTGAATTGATATAATTAACAGCCCGTTCACTCGGTTTGAGTGGAATTACTTCATTGTTAGGTGAGACTAGATATTTCACCTGCCCAAAAGTGATCTGACTACAAACTATAATTACTAATAAAAATATCCGCATACCAACCCCTCTTTTTAATTATTAGATTATAAAAAATATTAACAACCGGTGATCCCTTCCATCTGAATGCCATTATTCGAAAAGTTAATCACCCGCCTGATTCATTGAATAAGTTAGGAACAATTATATTAAAAATCAATTGGGAAATCCCTGATTTATAAATAATCTTCAGCTTGAATCTAATCGAACAATTTGTTAGATTGAATCCAATAAACAATCTAATTTGAAGAAAATGAATAGGTCAAACTTTAAGCAAATCTTTCACATTTTAATTTTGCTGGTTTTTACATCAGTGGCTGCTTTCGGGCAGGGGAATACGGTTTATGAATTTTTAAGGAACGAACCCAGTGCACGGGTAGCGGCTCTTGGTGGAAGTTTTTTGATGGCAACCGACGACCCAAATACAATATTTTATAATCCTGCCGGAATTACAACTCTCTCATCAACCAAATTATCGGTTGGATTTATGAAACATCTTCTCGATATCAACGCCGGTATTTTAAGTTACGGTATGGAATTGAAAGATATCGGTATGATTGGCGCGGGAGTAAAATATATAAACTACGGAGATTTCAAGAGAACCGGTGAAGAAGGACAAGACCTCGGTACATTCAGTGCGGGAGAATTTGCTTTTGTTCTTGGTTACGGCGATAAATTGCTGGATAATCTAAGTTATGGGGCAAACGCGAAGTTCGTATATTCATCGATTGCCGAAGTTAATTCTTCAGGCGCTGCACTCGATTTTGGTTTAAGTTATTCTGCAATTCCGGGAAGATTACATGTTGGTGCAAGTGTTATGAATCTGGGAACACAACTGGATCCATATATGAATACTAGGGAGAAATTACCTGTCGATGTTGCAATCGGTGCAGCTGTTTATCCCGAGCATCTGCCGGCTATTGTTTTTATCGATTTTCACAAACTTACAGAATCGGAAAAGAAATTTATAAATCATTTCAAACAATTTTCCGTTGGTGTTGAATTTCTTGCGAGCCCCAATTTTCAATTGAGAGTTGGATATAACAACGAGAGACGTCAGGAATTGGAACTCGGACAAACCGCAGGTATGGCAGGATTTTCAATCGGCGGTGGATTTTTTAACGATATGTATAATATCGATTATGGATTTACATCGCTCGGTATGATTGGCGCAATTCACCGTATCAACATCGGTTTTCGTTTCGAATAAAATAAAATGATTAGTGGAGGAGTATATTTTCGAGTATCTGCTTACTCAGATAAAACAACAACATTCCACCGAAAACTATAATCGGGGTAACACGATTATCGGAACGATTAATTTCGGGAATCAAGTCGCTCGCGCCAACATACAGCGCCGCACCGGCAGAAAGCGCGAAGGCAATTCCAACAGACTTAGCATCGACACTTTCGAGAAAATAGACAGTAAATATTCCAAGCATCGTAGCAACACCGATTGCGATTGAGGCAATCATAGCGTTTTTCTTAGGTTGCTTAGCCGCCAACATTATTGACGCAATGGTTAATCCTTCAGGAATTTTATGCAAAAGTACCGCGATAAAAATAAGCAGTCCGATTGCGAAGTTAAATTCCATACCTGCCGATATCGATAATCCATCAAAGAAAGCATGAATAAACAATCCTGCAAATGCCGATAAACTTGCGACAGGCGAAACCATAACATCATGATGAGTTTCTTCGCCAAAATGAAAATGCCCGACGATTGTATGTTCAAAGAAGTGAAGTAAACCGAACCCGATTATCATATAAAGCGGTGCGGTACCGCCAAGGAGCTCTAGACTTTCAGGAATCAATTCGAATAAAACGAGAGCAAGAATAAAACCCGCGCTTAGCGCAATCAGATATTCCTGAACCTTTCGGGGCCATTCTTTTTTCATTATGATAAGAAAGCCGCCTAATATTTCTGCCGCCGCCGCGATAAATCCGAAAAGAATTGTTACTAACATTGATTCCTATCTATGATATGGTGAATCGATATATTGCCTGGCTAATTTTTGTGAATCATTGAATTCTTTCATATCGAGAACTTTACGATATTGGATAATTGCGAGTTCGCGTTTTCCTTGCAAGTCGTATATCATTCCGATCCGAAGATTCGTAAAAACAATGATAGATGAATTATCCTTTTTATCCAATGTGCGGCATAGTTCATCGGCACGATAAAAATGAATGAGCGCGCTGTCTAATTTCGAGATTTCCAACATGGAAGTACCAACGAAGAAATGCGCTTCACGTTCAGAGTTCGATTCGTATCCGGGCATCTTCAACGAATGTCTGAATAAAATATCGTTATAAATTTCTATTACTTTCTTCCAATTGCCGAGAGATGCGAAAGATCTGCCGACATATTTATGAAATAAAACATTATTAGGAAATTTATTATGCAGTTGAATAGCAATTTCAGACGCTTCCTGATACCTTTTCTCGAAATTGTGGAATACCTGTACCAAAAAATATGTCGCTTCTATATTTGCGTACCGTGCATTCATCGATGCTTGGTGAAGCTGCCCGATCCCTTTTGTTTTATCACCTTTTGGGAGGAAAAACATGAGAGGTTTCACCCACGGATAAATATCAGGGATTACAGCCGCGTAATAATTATATATTCCGATGCCGAGAAGTACATCGTTGTTATTTGGGGCTATCTCGTTGGCTTTCATAACAACCGGAAGTGCCTCACGACCGCAATTAGCGGCTTTCAACCAATCTTCACGGTTACCGTAAAGACGTCCCTGAAAACCAAGAGCTCCGCCTTTGAAAAACAGTCCGGTTATATCATTTTCATTTTCATCCAATCGTTTGTCACACAAATCGATAACATGATCAAGAGTTTGAATAAATTTCTTATCGTGCGATTGATTGTCAATATCTATTACAATCCTCCACCAATCAACCATAGCGAGGAAAAAATGACCGGCAGGATGTTCGGGATATGCCTTGGAAACGTAAGAAAATTCAGCGCGTGCGCTATCGAATGAAAGATTATAAACGAATTGAATCCCATTCCGAATATGGATATCGGTAACAGGATCTTCAATCCATTGGGCATGACAATAATTAAATTGCCATGCCCGGATTAATAAAACAACTAAAACCAATCTTTTCACTCGGAATTACTTAAGTGATTTACCGATATCTTCGAGCATCAGAATACGAACTCCGGCTCTCATGTAGGTTGTACCTTTGATGAATGATTTTACACCGAGATAAGGGGATACGTTTTTCACAAACGCAGTATCATTGGCACTCGGGACAATCAGATAAAGTACGTTTGCTTTATTTACAATTCCGAACATCCCGCCCTTTTTTAGATTTTCTAATATGACTTCTTTTTTAGAAGGACTTGTCGGTTTCAATCCTTCCTTTATAAAAGATGTTACCTCAACAACTTCACCATGAACAGTAACTTTCTTCTGCGCAGAAGCTGTACCGAGAGAAATCAGAACGGCTAATGCCAAGAAGATTCCGAGACGAAATATTTTAGTCAACATAAGATTTACCTTTCAAAAATAATTTATCTACTTTGTTTAGAATATGGATTGTACGCGACAGTTTGGAATGATATTTTGAGATTCAGATATTGTTCAGGAGTAGTACCCCAGATTAAGGTCCCGTTGGAAGCACGTTGAACAAGAATGCGACCATAATTTCCGTTATCACCTTTTACATAATAAATCCGTGATGTTGAAACGGCTGCTGTAGAATCAAATTGGATAGCTGTTAAGCTGTAGGTGTTTGTGTCTGGAGGTGCCAGTTGAGCATTATCCAAAGTTTCTACATTCCGGTTGACAGTTGAAAATCGCGTTAAACGCCAAGCGGATTTAAATAACGAAGCGCTCTGTAATGTTACTGAGCCGGGAGTTGTAGTGCTGGTTTTTAAATATAAATCTATATACGAACTGTCAGCACCCGGATTTCCAATTGAAACTACTTTCGGTTTATGAGCAGTGGGATGATATAAAATTAAACCGCTGCCGAAACTGCTGGAACTTGATGTTTCATAAACTTTAATATCAACTCCGATATCATCCGAGTTTAACCGCTGGGCGGGTGACCATTTTACGGTTACAGGCGTGCTGTTTTTATAATTTGTTGCACCTTCAATAACTATAGCGGTCATTTCGAATGTATAAATTACACCTTCAGTTAGACTTATTACAACGAAATCTGTGTCTCCTTTTGAAGCGCTGGTCGATGCTACGATGACACCAGCCGGATTTTTGATATCTATTGAATATTCACCGAAATCAGATACATTCTCTGAAGATGAGGCAGTCCATGTTAATCCAACTGATGTATTGCCTGCAGAATATGCTTTTAAATTAGTTACCGGCGATAGCGCTGTTTTCTCTGTGCTTGTAGAGTTATTGTCGCATCCGGTGATCAGCAGGGAACCGATCAAAATGATGCTTATAACTAACGTTGTCAATATTAATGAATGAGTTTTCATAATTGCTCCTTTGATATGATTTATGTTTAGCTCAATTTGTTTTTAAGATAATTAAGTAACTGATCAATCGCAACACGTTCTTGCAGCATTGAATCTCTTTCACGAACGGTTACGGTTTGATTTTGCAAAGTTTCCGAATCTACGGTAACGCAGAAGGGAGTTCCAATTTCGTCTTGTCTGCGATAACGTCTGCCAACGGCGCCGCTATCGTCATAGAACACTCTCAGATGCGGTCGAAGATCTGCCTCGATCTTCTTCGATATTTCCGGCATTCCATCGCGGTTAACAAGAGGGAAGATTGCAGCTTTAACCGGAGATAGTTTGTGGTGGAATTTCAAAACTACGCGTGTTTCCATTTGTCCCTCTGCTGATGGGGCTTCTTCTTCTTGGTAAGCATTTACAAGAAAAGCCATCAACGATCTGCTCGCGCCTGCGGATGTTTCGATGATGAAGGGGGTAAATTTTTCTTTTGTTTCTTCATCAAAATATTTCATCGTCTTGCCCGAAAATTCCTCATGCCGCGAAAGATCGAAATTTGTACGGTTATGAATCCCCTCGATCTCACCCCAGCCAAAAGGGAAGAGGTATTCAATGTCGTACGCATCCTTAGCGTAATGCGCTAGTTTATCCGGTGGATGCTGGTGCCATTGAAGTTTTTCTTTTTTCATTCCTAAATCTATGAACCACTGCATCCTTTCAGCCCGCCAGTACTCGAAATATTTGTCATCTGTTCCGGGTTTTACGAAGAACTGCATTTCCATCTGCTCGAACTCACGGGTTCGGAAAAGAAAATTCTTAGTGTTGATTTCGTTACGAAACGCTTTACCGATTTGCGCAATTCCGAATGGTAACTTCTGCCGCGAAGCAGATTGCACATTTAAAAAATTCACAAAAATTCCCTGGGCGGTTTCGGGGCGGAGGTAAACAACGGCACCCGAATCTTCAACAGGTCCAACAAATGTTTTAAACATCAGGTTGAATTTGCGGGCATCTGTGAAAGTTCCCTTGTTGCCACAATTAGGGCAGCTTAGAGCGGAGAGCACAGAGCTTGGAGTTGTTTCTGATAATTTCTTGAATTCTTCGATTATAAATTCATCTTTTTGTTGACCTTGATATTTTTGTGGGTCAATTTCACGTAAAACATCTTTCTGTTTTTTAAGAGATATTTCTTCGAAAAGGATATCAAGACGATAACGCGATTTGCATTGTTTGCAATCGACCATCGGGTCTGTGAAATTTTCAACATGACCGGATGCTTCCCAGACACGCGGGTGCATCAGGATTGCCGCATCAAGACCTTCAACGTTATCTCGGTAGGTCATTGATTTCCACCATTCATCTTTGATGTTGCGCAGAAGCTCTACACCAAGTGGACCGTAATCCCACGCGCCGTTTAATCCGCCGTAAATTTCCGATGATTGAAATATAAATCCTCTTCGCTTGCAGAGTGAGACGAGTTTTTCCATTAATTGTGCTTCTGTATTTTGTTTTGCCATAATATCCTAATGATATGAATTATTTCTTCTTTTTCTTTTGCTTATCCACAACTAAAGGCTTTATCTCTTTTGTGGTTTTTAATATAATTGATTCAATAATATACCTATCCAATTTTATATGTATTGTTACTGATTTCTCCTTAGTATTTTCTGAGCCGATCGCTCTGCCGCCATATTTCTGCGCCATCAAGTTAAGCGATTTATTTAATTCTATTACAGAAAAATCTTCCTGTATATTTATCCGGCGTTCAATTCGTTTGATTTCAGGATCGGTTGTATTTATGATCTTCTTCTTTATCGCATCCGGTTTGATTTTCGCATGTATTAGAATTGAATCAACTTCGGCATCAATTTTAAATGCACGATCTTTGAGTGAATTGAATTCATCGTTGGAATTATCGGATGATTGTGATAATAACTGCATTCCTAAAGATGAAAAAGCCAGTAAAACGATATTGAAAAAAAGTATTTTCATCTACCCGGGAAGTTGGGTTTGCGTTTCTCGATAAAAGCTTTTGTTCCTTCTTTCATATCTTCAGTTGAAAAGCATTTGCTGAACAGTTCAGCTTCATATTTCAATCCGTTTTCTAACGACATTTCAAGATTAGAATTCAATGCCTTGATTGCAAGGGCAACAGCAGTGGGAGCTTTAGATAAAATTGTTTGTGCCATGGCTTCAACAGTTGGTTTCAATTCAGCTAATGGGACAATTTTGTTTACAAGTCCGATACGCAGTGCTTCTGCCGCATCAATTACATTTCCAGTAAGTGTCAGTTCCATTGCCTTACCGATTCCAACAATGCGCGCGAGACGTTGAGTTCCGCCGTGACCAGGTATTAAACCTAAATTTACCTCAGGCTGTCCGAATTTTGCATTCTCGGAAGCAATCCGGATATGACATGCCATTGCGATTTCACATCCGCTGCCGAGTGCGAATCCATTTATCCCCGCGATAACAGGTTTTGGGAAATTCTGAATGTAGCTGAGAAGCGCATTCCCGACTTCAGAATATTTTTTTGCAGCCGATGTGTCATAAGTTGCAAGCACACTTATATCAGATCCGGCAACAAATGCTTTTTCGCCTGCACCGGTTAAAACAATCACGCCGACATTTGAGTCGTTGATGAAAGCTTCGAATGCTTGTCGGAGTTCATCAATTACTTGAAGGTTGACCGCATTCAATTTGTCCGGTCGATTGAAGATGACAGTTGCGATTTTATCTTTAATATCAACAAGTATAGTTTGAAAGTCCATAATATCTCCTGTTTAATAAATTCTACGCAATTTCAACCCTGCTCTGGTCTCCGATCATAAAACGGTGCACGAGCGGCTTTCCAATCGCGTCAACTACTTCGACATCGTTGCCAAGGATGCTGCCTTCGATTCGTAATTTGACATTATGAATTTTACAATCTCTCAGGACTATACTGTATTCAACCTCAGCATTGCGAATCGTTGTTCTATCGCCGATAGATGTGAACGGTCCGATGTAACTGTTTTCGATTATTGTATTTTTACCGATTATCGCAGGTCCTCTTACAACGCTGTTTATGACTTTTGAATCTTCATCCAAAATAACTTTTCCGAGAACGGATGATACTTTATCAACTTCACCTTTAAAATTCGGTTCAATATTATCAAGTATCAACCGATTTGCTTCAAGCAGATCGGCAGGCTTTCCGGTATCTTTCCACCAGCCGGTAATTTCACTGTACCCAACCTTGTATCCTTTTTCAATTAAATAAGTATGGGCATCCGAAATTTCAAGTTCACCACGTTCGCTTGGTTTAATATTTTTTACAGCTTCAAAAATATGACTGTCGTAAATATATATTCCTGCAACGGCAAATTGACTTTTTGGCTTAGCTGGTTTTTCTTCAACTTTTACAATTTTATTATTTTTGATGACCGGAACACCGAATCTTTCAGGATCTTTCACTCTTGAGAGAGTAAGCCAGCAGTTGCAATCACTTTTCTCAAATTCATCGATGAATCGTTTTACACCCCCAACAACCATATTATCACCGAGATAAAAAATGAAGTTATCTTTGCCGATGAACTTTTGGGCTATCTTCACTACATGAGCAAGACCTGCGGGAGTTTTTTGAGGGATGTAGGTGATCTTAACGCCCCAACGTTTTCCGTTACCTATGGCATCTGGTACTTCGCTGCTATCGGCAGTATGGATGATACCGATCTGTTTTATACCTGCATCTACAGCCGCCTCTATCGCGTAGTACAATATCGGTTTATTGGCAATCGGGATAAGGTGCTTATTCTGGGTGTGGGTTAACGGGCGAAGACGGGTTCCTTTCCCGCCGCTGGCTATGAGAGCTTTCACTTTTTTCCCTTTATAATTTTTTTGATTGAACTTGATTGAATAAACTTTCTGAATTTAAGAATTATTTCTGTAAAATCCTCATCGGTTAATCGTTTATTCTCTTTTGCTGACCTTGCGACTTCGACTCCGCAGATTGTATAGAGGGGTAGAAGGTGAGGTGAATGTTCGTTGAGTGTTTTTAGATGAAGGTCTAAAGTCTCAATATCCCCGCGTACGATTGGTCCGGTTAGCGCTTTACCAATTCCATCTTTCATCATATTTTCCATCGAAGCGGTGAGCAATTGTCCAAATAACTCCGACCATGGGATTGAGAGACGTAACTTTGCTGTCAGCTCACTCAACGAATTCAATAAAATCATTTCATAATTTGAGGCGAAGACTGATGCAACATGATAAAGAGGTTTTAAATCATCCGGAATAACTTGCGCTTTTCCTTCAAGGTTTTTAACAATCTGCTGAATCCACTTGAGCGATTCTTCACTTCCGCTGATACCGAAATATATTCCACGAAACTTTGTTTTTAATTTTCCTGGAGTTTGAGAAGATGGGAATGTTTGAATAGGATGCATAGCGCCTATCAATGCTCCTTTTTTTCTCAGCGGTTCGAGTATCTTCGAAGGATACGCACCTGAACAATGGATGATGAGCATCTTCTTGAGATATAGTTTTTTATTCTTCAGAAGATCAGACACCACGTTGGCGATATGATTATCGTTCACAGTAATAAATATTATATCAGACGACAATGCGACATCGGCAACCGTTACCCCTACTTTTTCGCATTTGATAATTTTTGAAATGTTTAAAATTCTGCTACCGTTTAAGTCTATGATGCTTGCAATTTTGTAACCTTTATCTGTGAGAGCAAGAGCAAGAGCACCGCCAACATTTCCGGTGCCGATAATCGATATTTTGGGAAGCTTTGATGCCATTAATGAATATTATGATTTTAATATCACCGCAGAAAAGTAACCTACGACTGAATCATGTTCACCTGTAATGTCACCTGAATTACAATGGTGAAGAATTTTAACAGAATCGGCTCCTAAGAATTTTGATGCCATCAGCGTCGCAACCATTGGTCCACCGCCGCAAGCTTCTGTCTTTTCAAATTCTAAATCGTACATCAATCCTTCATAATCGAATTTCGAAACCTTATCAATCGCAATCTGGTCGAGCTTTCTTGCCGATTTCGATTCATGAAAGTGAGACAAATCGGTGGATGCTATGATTAGAACATTTTTATCTTTGAGGATTTCACCGAGACGTTTTCCGAGATGATAGCAATTATCGGCACTTTGATCGCCGATTACTATTGGAAGCAGCTTAAAATCTTTTTGTACTAATTGCAGAAACGGTAATTGAATCTCGATTGCATGTTCTCCTCCGTGTCCACGGAGAGATGATTCGATTATCTTATCACCTGTTACAAGTAATTCTCTTAAATGAGTATCGATCTGTATATCTCCGAGAGGAGTTCTGTAATGAGTTCCGTCGAAAATCGAAATGCCACCAAAATATTCTCTATGACTCGGAGAGATCACGACGACGGTTTGGAATTTTATTCCTTCAATTAGCTTGTATGCATGAGCCGCGGTGAGACCGGAATAAATATATCCGGCATGCGGGACGATTAAAGAAACTATTTTTCCATGGACTGCCGTTTTTTCAGCATCATCAATCAGACTATTGAGATCCTGTGTCAATATCGAAGGGTCGGCAGGATAAAATGTTCCTGCAACAGCCGGCAAGCGGACGTTTTTACTCATTTCTTTTCACTGAATATTTCTGCACTAAAAATATATATTTCTGTTGCTTGATCTTTCCATTGATCGGCACCGATTCCTGCTTTGCGACATGTATGACTTAAGAATGCCTCTCGATCCCAGTTATATTCAACAGCGACTTGCGGGAGCAGGAGTCCCCGTGAATAACCTCGCTTGATTACAAGCCCATGTTTACCTACTTCGATTTTATTTACATCCTTAATTTTCTTAAGAGGAGAGAGAACCGAAATTTCTAAATCGATATTATCAAGTTCATCAACTGTCACAGGCTCGAAGCGAGGGTCTTCAAGTGCGGCTTTTACAGCTACTTCTTGCACAGTTTCAAAGAGTGGTATGATCCCTTCTATGTAACCGATACATCCGCGTAATTCTCCATTACTGTGCAATGTTACAAAAGCGCCACACTTTTCTATGAGTGAAGGGTTTTTAATTGGCGGCAGGGAGTAAGGTATTCTTTTCACAGCCGCTTCTATGGAGTTTCGTGCAATTGTTAGAAGTATTTCTTTTTCTTCTTCTGTAAGCATCTGTTTGTTGAAATGAAATATCTTAAAAGAAACTTACGGAATTTATATGTGAGATTCAAGAATCAAACTCGGAATGTTATTGGATTCAAACGAGCGTTTGATATGATCAAATCTGTCTATGAAGTGTAGAAACAAGATTTGCACTAACTTTATTTATAAATTGAAAAACTGAATCCTTCAAATTTAGTATTGTCTAATGGGTGATCAGTTTCTGCTGTACTCCAAGTAGATTGATCATATCGAAAATCCAGATGATTTAAAATAAAATTATTAATGGGACTTTTGTCGATATCAGGAGCAATAATTTTAATGATTTGAAATAATCCTTTTGATTGAAATCCGATTCCATCTGTTCTAACATGTCTGTTACCCATTCTGTCGGTTAATCTACCGTAACGAACATTTATCATTTCCATAAGAGTTAAATTCCAACCTCTTCTTCTTTCTGTCCGGTAGTTTGAATGTCCCAATATCACTTCGTCAAAAAACTTTATATCACCTAAACCTCCCCTGTAAGACCAACCGGCACGTTTGATTAGATTTCCATATTGATCTCTGATTTCTCTCCAGCGGTCTATTAGCATGTCGCTTGCTTCGACTGTCCATTTGAATCCAAATAATTGAAAAGAGTAATTTCCTTTTCGGTAATCAAAACAAATATTTATACCCACTCCGACTCGTCCGATACGTGGTAATGGATCACTATAGTACAAACCAGTTTTAAATCGATCTCCGATATTTTGCCAGGCCATTCCCAAAGAAATGCCGGCTGAGTAATAAATATCAGGTGTAATTTGTTGAGGTGTTTCGAAAAGATCGTTGCTCAAACGAATGATGGGAATGTCAAGTATGATTCCATAATCTTTTGCCTTTACGTTACCACCGAAATAGTTATAATTATAGCTTACCATAGGTAATGTCGTTATTGCTTTATATGAAAATCCAATTGAGAGTTTTAGATAATAATCGATAGCTGAACTTACTGTCCATTGATTTGCATATTCAGTTAGATAAAAGGTGCCTAGATCTTCGTTGTTTTCACCACGTCTTGAAAATTCTCCTAAATTTAATAACGTATGAAAATATCCATATCCAAAACTTAGATTGTGTCCCTGGCCGAATATATTTTGAAAATTAACGCCACCTGTAAAACCATCAGTTCGGTATCGGAGATCAGATATGTTGAAATTCGGAAGCCAGTTGCTTGCATTTGTTGAATAAGAAAAATAATTATTTGCACTTTGGAGTCCCAGTTGTGCCGGATTTCGCAAAGCAGCAAGTGGATCGTTCATTGGGATCGCGATTGATGCTTCACCCATTCCGTTTGCTTCAGTTGTTGGTGAGATCAGAAGAAAAACGGCTGCTGCTTCACCTTGCGCATTACATAGATTGATGGTAATTAAAGTCGACAAGAGTGTAAAAAATAACTTCCTCATTTTTCCACCTCAAATGTTATTATTTGATTGTAATAAATATAGAAGTTAAAACCAAATTTTGCTTCTCATCTCCATCTTTGCTACATTTCTACTATATTAATTTAAAATTGTTTACTCAAATACTCATTTAATCAACTACTCAATTCAATGTCTTTAATGGTAAGCATATCGGGAATTCGCGGCATCGTGGGCGATACACTTACTCCCGAAATTATTGTTAAGTATACAGCCGCATACGCTGAATATTGTGGCGGTGGTACAATCGTTATCGGTCGCGATGGCAGAATTACAGGAAAAGTTATAGGCAATATTGTTTCATCAACATTGATTTCGATGGGATGTAATGTGGTTGCGTTAGGTGTTGTTCCAACTCCGACAGTTGCGCTTGCGGTAGAAAAACTCGGCGCGGCTGGTGGTATATCCATCACTGCAAGTCATAATCCTATTGAGTGGAACGGATTAAAGTTCTTTTCATCAACAGGACTTTTTCTTGATGAAGATGAAAATAAACATTTGTGGGATATCGCTGATAGGGGAGACTTCAAATATGCTGAGTGGAATAAAGTTGGATTGCATAAAAATGATGATACCTTCATTCAGCGGCACATCGATGAAGTATTGAAATTGAAATACATTGACAAAAATAAGATCGAAAACAGAAAATTCAAAATTGTAATTGATAGTATAAATGCGGCTGGTGGTGATATTGTTCCGAAAATGCTGAAACAGCTTGGATGTGTTGTTATCGAAATGAATTGCGATGTAAGCGGAGTATTCACGAGGACACCGGAACCGATTCCCGAAAATCTGACTGCTGTATGTGACCGCGTTAAGAAAGAAAAGGCAGATATTGGAATTGTTGTCGATCCAGATGTCGACAGACTCGTTTTTATTGATGAGCGCAGTGAACCGATCGGCGAAGAATATACGATTACATCGATTGTTAAATTCATTCTCGAAAAGCAAAAACAAATAACCACTAATAATTCACCACTCAAGGTGGTTGTTAATCTTTCTACAACTCGTGCGGTTGATGATGTAACAAAATTATTCGGTGGATCAGTAATGCGGACTGCAGTCGGAGAAATTAACGTCGCGAAAAAGATGAAAGAGATCGGAGCAATCGTTGGTGGTGAAGGTAGCGGCGGTGTTATTCTGCCGGAAGTCCATTATGGAAGAGATGCTATCGTTGGCATTCCATTAATGTTGCAACAGTTGGTTGAGCACGGCAGCAGTTTATCGGAATTAAAAAAATCTCTGCCACAGTATTCAATTGCAAAATCAAAAATAAGTGTAGCCGGGAAGAAAACATCAAAATTATTCGAGCGATTGATAACGATATACGAGCATATTGGAAAAATCAACACAGATGACGGTTTAAAAATTGATTTCCCTGATTCATGGGTTCATCTCCGTAAATCGAACACAGAACCTATCATACGGATAATAGCTGAAGCGCCCACCATGACTAAAGCGGAAGAGTTAGTTGAAGATTTTAAACAACAATTGAAATAAATAATTATGACACTATGCAAGGTTATTGGTACTCTCGTCGCAACACAAAAAAATGATCACCTAAAAAACCAAAAGATGCTTATTGTTCAACCTATTGATCTTGAAGGTAAATTGATCGGACGCGATCTTATTGCTCTCGATTCCGTTGATGCGGGTGTAGGTGATACGGTTTTAGTGAATCAAGAAGGACAGGGCGCCGCGCAGGTGCTAAAAGATAAAAAAGCACCGGTGCATTCCGTGATTGTCGCTGTTGTGGATGGGATGGAGATTAAAGAGTAAGAGCAGATTAAGAATTATAATTGCGAACAATTATGAAAAAGGATAAATAAAAATATAGGGGGGAAGTAATGGTATCCGTAAAAGATCTTTTAGTTCTTACACAAATTCCCGGGATGGGCGCCAACAGGATACGAACACTCGTTACGCACTTCGGAGACACTCAATCGATTATAAATGCTTCAGTTCGTGAGATAGGAGTTTGCGATGGCTTCAGTAAAAAGTTAGCATCCGTTATCGTTCATTTTTACAGAAGCTCACAATACGACGAGGCACAAAAGTATTCAGAGAGACAACTTTCCCGTTTAAATAAAAGTGAAGGTAAAATTGTTTCGCTATGGGAAAAATCATATCCTGAGCTTTTAAAGAAAATATATGATCCGCCGCCGTTTATTTTTTATAAAGGTACATTTCAAGAAACCGATCGATACTCAATAGCAATTGTTGGTACAAGAAATCCATCTGAGTATGGAATCTCCATCACGGAAAGATTTTGCGATGAATTATCCCGTCTCGGAATTATAGTGGTAAGCGGACTTGCCCGTGGAATCGATACAGTTGCTCACACAAACGTGCTGAAGTCGGGTGGCAGGACTTTATCGGTGATTGGTTCCGGAATCGATGTGATATATCCGCCTGAGAACCGAACTTTATTTGAAAAGATAACAAAAAATGGTGCTGTGATAAGTGAATATGAGATGGGTGCAAAACCCGATGCCGTAAATTTCCCTAAACGAAACAGAATAATCAGCGGGTTGACACTTGGCACGATAGTGGTTGAAACAGACATCGGTGGTGGCGCAATGATCACTGCTAATACCGCGCTCGATCAAAATCGTGAGGTGTTCGCTCTTCCCGGAAACGTAAACTCAAAAAAAAGCAGAGGATGTAATTTGCTGATCAGAGAGGGAAGAGCAAAATTGGTCGAATGCATTGACGACGTGATAAATGAGTTAATTGTCGGATTAAAGCCGATTCTAAAATCAACATCTCATCGTGAATTGAAACAGATGACACCCATTCCTCCAAGTGAAAAAAATATTTATGACCTTCTATCAGAAAATCCTACACATATCGATGAGCTTTCCGAAAAATCTAAATTATCGATTTCCGATGTACTAGTGAATCTTCTCAATCTTGAATTCAAAGGAATTGTGAAACAACTTCCGGGGAAGATGTTCATAAGGTTTTGATGCGATGTAAGATGTATTTTACACTATCCTACCTTTTTGTAATATTTTTTCCTTTCTAAAAACTTTTGTATTTTATACTGCAATGTTTAAAATAGGCGAAACAAAGATAGAAGAAGATATTGCGTATGAGCGTTTCGCGTGTTCTCTCTCTGATTGTAAAGGCGCTTGCTGCACAATGGCAGGAGGCAGAGGCGCTCCGCTGATTGATGATGAAGTTGAAATGCTTCACAGGGCATTACCGGCGGCGATAAATTATCTGAGTGAAGAAAATAAATCGCTCATCGAGAAGGAAGGAATAGTTGAAGGTGCGCCGGGGATGTACGCGACTGTTTGTCTCGATGGAAAGGATTGTGTGTTCGTTTATTATGAAAATGAAATTGCAAAATGCTCGGTTGAACGGGCATGGTTTGAAGGTAAAGTTGAATTCAGGAAACCGATATCGTGTCATTTATTTCCGCTCCGCGTCGGCAGATCAGATGGAGAACGGGTAAGATACGAATCGATTGCCGAATGCTCAACTGCACGGGTAAAAGGTATCAGCGAAAATATTTATTTGCACGATTTCATTAAAGAAGCACTCGTTCGCAAATATGGCGAGAGATGGTATGCCGAATTTTTGGAAGAGTGCGAACGAAGATCAAATAAGAGTTTGAAATAAAATAATTAAAATATATAATCATAAATGTTACATCTTTCTCAAAGACAAACGCTTCAGATGAAGCTCACACCGCAGCAGGTTCAGTATCTGCAATTGCTGCAGTTGCCGGTTCTCGCTCTTGAACAACGGATACAAGCTGAATTGGAGATGAATCCGCTCTTAGAAGAAGTCGATGAGCTTACCCAGCAGCAAGAAGAAGATAAAGTTCAGGATGCTCAAGAAGTGGCAGCCGAAATCCAAAAAGCTGAGCCGTCGAACAATGAAGATGGATATACATTTGAAGATTTTATGAATGATAATCTTGACGGGTATAAAGCCACCGTATCCCGCAATTACGATGAAGACCGTGAAGATTTTCCTCAACCCGCCGAAATAACTCTCGCACAAAAACTGCACGATCAAATTCTTCTTCTCGATATAAACGATGAAGAGAAACTTTTAGGAGATGAGATTGTCGGTAATATCGATGAGGATGGATATCTCAGGCGCGAATTATCATTGATCGTCCAGGATCTCAATCTCTCGCACGGATTGATGATAACTACCGAAAGAGCCGAAGATATTTTAAAATTGATTCAGCGTATGGAACCGCCTGGTATTGCCGCAAGAAACCTGCGCGAATGTTTGATGGTTCAACTTGAGGTCGGCGAATTAAGTCCAGATTTGGCAGATAAGGCAATGATAATCCTCCGTGATTACTTCGAGGATTTCACGATGAAACATTTCGCAGAACTCTCTAAGAATCTGAATATCACGATTGAACAACTTAAACCCGTGATAGAACTGATTCAAAAGCTGAATCCTAAACCGGGAGAAGGAAGAATAACTCAACAGCAAAATTACGTAATTCCCGATTTCACGGTTGAACGCGACGACGGTGATTTTATCATTTCTTTGAACGATAGAAATATTCCTCCCATCCGCATAAACAAGGGATATAAAGAGTTGATGTCGAAGAAGAATAAAAAAGGTCAGGAAGACGGCGTAAAGGATTTCATCCGAAAACGTTTTGAGGCCGCAAAATGGTTCATTGCATCAATCAATCAAAGGCGTGATACGATGCTCAGGGTGATGCGTACGATTGTAGAAAAGCAAAAGGTATTTTTTGAAACTGGCGAAAATCTCCGTCCTATGATTTACAAAGATATCGCAGAAGTCATCAGTATGGATATCTCGACAATCAGCCGCGTGGTGAACGGTAAATATGTGCAAACTGAATACGGTGTTTACGAGTTGAGGCATTTCTTCAGTGATAAACTCACCACACAATCGGGAGAAGAAGTGTCTAATAAAGAAGTTAAAAACAAAATGAAAATAATAATCGATGCGGAGGATAATAACAATCCGCTGAGCGATGATAAAATTGCAGAGATGCTGAACGGGCAAGGACTGAATATCGCACGCCGCACCGTTGCTAAATACCGCGAGGCCATGAAAATTCCTGTAGCACGTTTAAGAAGAAAAATTTAGATTGGAGGTCTAACAATCCCATGATTGAAGTAATACATTCTACAACTGTAATCGGATTAACGCATAATGGAAAAACCGTAATCGGATCTGACGGACAGGTAACCGTCGGCTCAACAGTCATGAAGCAGAACGCAAAGAAGGTGCGGCGATTGTACAACGATACTGTACTTGCCGGATTTGCAGGTGCGGCAGCCGATGCCTTCACACTTTTTGAACGTTTCGAAGACCGTCTCCAACAATATCACGGTAACCTTTTAAGAGCTGCAGTCGAGCTTGCCAAACTATGGCGCACAGATAAATATCTTCGCCAGCTTGAAGCGCTTCTCGCAGTCCTGAATAAAGAACAAGCGTTGGTTATCTCGGGTACAGGTGAGATAATCGAACCTGATGATGGTATTGTAGCCATTGGTTCAGGTGGAACCTACGCTCTTGCCGCGGCACGTATGCTGAAAAAGCATACCTCAATGAATGCAAAAGAAATTGTAACGCTTTCTTTAGATGCTGCATCCGATATTTGCATTTACACGAATAAGAATATTTCAATAGAAGAATTATAAAGATGAAAAAATCAAAAAAGTCACCGGCGCGCGAGTTGACGCCGCGTGAGATTGTAAAAGAACTTGATAAATATATTATCGGACAGAATGCCGCGAAGAAATCGGTTGCGATTGCGATCAGAAACAGATGGCGCAGATTGCAGACATCTGACCAATTGCGCGAAGAGATAATGCCGAACAATATCATCCTTATTGGACCGACAGGTGTTGGTAAAACCGAAATTGCGAGGCGGCTTGCCAAGTTAGTGAATGCTCCGTTCATCAAAGTGGAAGCTTCAAAATTTACGGAAGTTGGTTATGTGGGGCGTGATGTTGAATCGATGGTGCGCGATCTGATGGAATTCTCTGTTAACATGCTTAAAGGCGAAAAAGCAGAGGAAGTGCAGGATAAAGCTACTCGTCTGGTTGAAGATAGAATACTCGATCTTTTATTGCCTCCAATACGACGCAAACAGCAAAATGATACGAATCCGCAGGCAGTTGAAGATGCAGTTGAAACTGAAGATAATAAAGCAACACGCGAAAAATTCCGTGAGAAGCTACGAAACGGAGAGTTGGAGGACCGGGTTTTAGAATTAGATGTTACCACCTCCTCGATGCCTGCCATGCAAGTGTTCGGTCCGTTCAACACCGAAGAGATGGGTATGAACATTCAGGAGATGTTCGGAAACATAATGCCGAAGAAAACAAAAAAGCGCAAGATGACGATTGGCGAAGCTCGCGCGCATCTTATTCAGGAAGAAACTCAAAAACTTATCGATACCGATTCTGTTGTGAAAGAAGCTCTTGAGAGGGTTGAAAATTCAGGTATTGTTTTTATTGATGAGATAGATAAGATAGCAGGGGAACGCGGACATTCTGGTGGTCCCGATGTTTCGCGCGAAGGTGTTCAACGCGACCTGCTTCCGATTGTTGAGGGATCAACGGTGATGACGAAGTACGGGATGGTAAAAACCGATCATATACTTTTCATCGCTTCAGGCGCGTTTCATGTTGCAAAACCAAGCGATTTGATACCTGAATTGCAAGGACGTTTCCCGATACGTGTTGAACTTGAAAGTTTAACAGAAGAAGATTTTGTAAAAATACTTACGATACCGCAGAACGCGCTGATAACTCAGTACACAGCATTGCTCGCTACCGAGCAGGTTACGCTCAATTTCGGTAAAGATGCGATACGTGAGATTGCTAAATTAGCGGCAGAGGTAAACTCGCAGGTGGAAAACATTGGCGCCCGCCGGTTGCATACGATTATGACGACTTTGTTGGAAGAAATACTATTCGATGCGCCTGATAAATACTCCAATACAACTATCAACATAACAAGAGATATGGTGGAAGACGCACTCAGCGGTATAATTAAGAATAAAGATTTAAGCAGGTACGTGTTATAATCCGTACTGTAGGATGATGGCGGGTATTTTTATTCAATCCTTTGTTTCAAAAAATCACCATCGATTATAAGCAATTTTATTCCGTCTTTTGATTTTGAACGGTGTGAACTCAGTTCATCCGTAACGACGTATGTCATTCCTTTAGTCAAGAGAAATTCTTTGCCATTTTGTAATTCGGTTAAAAATTCTCCTTCCAGGCAATGGACAATGTGTCCTTTCTGACACCAATGATCTGCCAAGTAACCTTTTGAATATTCTACTATCCGTATTCTTAAATCCGGAAAATGAACCGTTTGCCAAAATGCGCTACCGCTTTCTCCTTTATATTCAATCTTAGGAATTAATTTCCAATCGATTGTCTGGAATGGAATATTTTTATAAGTGCTAATATAAAACCTATTATTATTAAAGGAAGTTGTTCTACAATGTGAAATAGTTCATTACTTTAGCAACATTAGTTTTTTGCTTTCAACTTGTTTACCTGTCTGCAATCGATAATAATAAACACCACTTGGGAAATTGCTTGCATCCCAACTGACCGTGTATTTCCCGGGGTATTTTACCTCGTTCACTAAGGATGTTACTTCACGACCAAACAAATCGAATACTTTGAGAATTGTTAATTGATAATTGTCAATTGTAAATTGAAAATTGGTAATTGGATTAAAAGGATTGGGATAGTTTTGATTCAATATAAAATCTACCGGTTTATCCGGGATGTTATCATCAACAGAAGTAATATTCCGTCGGAAAGTCAATATATTACGCACCGTACCGAATATATTTACGTTGTATAAATAAAGTTCATCTCCGGCAAGACTTATACCCGCTACAAAACCATATTTACTCAAACTCGGAATCAGTACAGGCGCAGGAAATGGATCTAAAGGATTCTGGCGTATTGAATGCATCACGCTATCACCTGATTCTCCGGCTGTGAAATAGAGTTCAAGTTCATCGTTACTCAACCAGCAAGAGATCTTTCTGGAGGTGATTAAGTCTACCTCCAACAAAACAGGTGTGCTGAAAGGTTCGTTCAGATTATTTCGTGTCGACATAAATAAGTCGTCCTCGATACCATCACCTTTCGTAAAATAAAGGTGCAATCCATCCGGTGAAATCCAAGGATATGTATCTGCCGTATCAAGAGAGTTGATTTCTGTAAGCGCCCTCAGAGAATCAAACGGTAACGAAGTATCTGTTCGGGTGGCGATATATAAATCACTCTCAATCCATGTTCCTCCGGCTGATCGAACGAACACAATTGTCTTCTTATCTAAGGTAATACTCGGTTGATTGTTTTGAAATGATGTATCGTTCATCGTCCCTGCTAAAAGCTGAGGTTCACCAAAAGGTTCTCCAACCGCAGTTCTTTTCAATACATACAATTGACGATAAGAACCGAACACTAAAGAGAGATAATACTCCAAACTATCCTTTGAGAATTGCCCCGGACGCGGCGAATATCCCACTGGGAAATGCAGAGTATCGGCAAATGAGAAACTCGTATCAATTGTTGCGGCGTAAGGATGTGAATATGCTTTCTTCGTGGTTGATAGCGGATAACCGGATTCATCAATTCGAGTTTGAGCAAAGGTGCTTAGTGTAAACAACAGGAGGGATGCAACTATTATCAATATTTTCATTGTATTTCAAATCCTTTATGGTTTGAGGGTATCTGTCAACATTTGGTAAAATAACAAAACAATTTTGTAAATATACAACTCTCATTCGACTAAACAAAAGTATTGAGCGAGGATTTATATTCATCGGTTTTATTGTCCATTGTCGGATTATTGATTGTTATGCGCAGACAAAGGAATATGTCGTCAACATATTACAGCAAACACTTTATCCGAGGTCAGTCACTGTTTGGGAGGGCGGCTTCTGCTTTGCTCCAACAATCAGTAACCAAAGCAAGAATGCTACTTCGCCAAGAAGAAGAGGAAAACCGATCTTGTTGGCGATCTGCACAAGTTCCGGCAACAGAATACCAAAGAAGCTTATTGTTACATATGCGATACCATTCAAAAACAACCACACGCCAAGGAAGCGAGGGAGAAAACCCGACCGATAGACAAGCAATGCGAGAGGAATAAGCCATAATCCCCAAAACAACTCGGAGACGGGAACTCCCTGCTTATCGATGTTGATTAGGAGTGTGGCAAGAGCATCTCGTTGGGGCTTATCGAATACAGACAGCAAATCGGATCCTTGCACGAACGAAAGTGTGGCAATTTGGTTCGCTGATCCGATGAATGCTAAAGGCGCATCGACCAGTACCAATATCACCATGAGCTTGGCAAGCTGGCAGTTTACATCTTTGAGCAACCGGTAGAGTGCCAACACAGTTAAGATGAAGAACATCTCAGCAAAAATCCCGACTACAATATAAGCCCGGAAAAGCGATTGATTGGAAAAGATATTAGAAGCTGTCGCGGCAGCATCCCCGGTAACAAATAACTTCGTGGGAACATAGATGAGGACGAAAGGACCGGTAATTGCCATGAGCAGGTAAAATAATCCGGCGATTCTTGCATTCTTTTGGAGTTGTGTCATATGTATTTTCCGTTAGTATGATTGGTGACAGACATAGTGTGTTGTATACTGCCCTGAGAAAAAATAATCTTTGATTGCGTGTTATGAGGGTATGCTTTATTTTATTCTGGTGACGTTGCATTAATTACAGGAATCTTCTGCTGTGCAAATAATGATTGTCCGATTATTAAAAGAGCAAATAAAAGATTCAATTTCCGTATAATATTTCGCATCGTTTGCGTCTTTCGTATTGATTGAATTTGACTTTGAGGCACCTGGTGATATACGTGAAAAACCAACTACTTGTTGCCCGCTCCGGACATTTTACTTTTTTGTTGCGGATGTTCTCTCGGCAGTGTTAGTTATTAGTACAATCGATGCCGCCTAGACGACCATGATCACATCGTTAATAAATAACGACAAAGGATATCTTTTTCTATTGACGGCGCCTGTCCCATCATCTTTTGATGGGAACCTTTTATAAAGTGTTAGCTGAAGTTGGTTTGCGCAGGGGAGACATATCCGGATCAGTGAAAGAGATACAACCCAATGAGCATAACCGTCATAATAAATAACATATACAATGGGTATTGCAGCAAGATCATGAATATTTTTTTGATGCGCCCGCAAGGGGATGAGATCACCCATACCCTATCAGGTTTTTCAATAGTCACGCCAAACAAATTCCCAAGTGTTTTGCGAAGCCATCTGTCATACGGAAACATAGTATAAAGCAATAGCATCCCCGCAGTCGAATAAAGTAAGCACCTCATTAGGAATCCAGTGCTAAAGATGTTTATCGGTCCTGCAAACAGCAATCCAAGAAGTATACCCACGGGGATGCCAAGTAAACCTCCAAGAATGATGTATTTCGTATCAAAGCGATCAAGTCGAATTGATTCTGATGATCGTTGATTGCTTTCGCGAGAAGTTCCGAGTTTATCGAACACACTATCCACTTTATGTTTCATTTCATCTTCGGTCATTGTCATTCAAAAAAGCTCGGCGCAAACCAATTGCAGCTAACGATTTGGCAAAAACTGAAATTGCGGAACGAACTATAATAGGGTAATGAATTGTGAGTGTAGCAATTTTTCATTTTACAGTTTTTGCCTTGTTAAACGAAGTTGTTTTTGTGCCATTGTTCCTTGTTATAGCGGGCATATTTTTTATAATTGTTTTATTTGTGCTAATATTTTTTCTTGGATATTACATTGGACAAATACGGGCGGCTAAATTTATTCTTGATGTTTCTGACCAAGACCAAGAGCAACCAAACCTGAAAAGGCGGCAGAAATAAGTGGAACAAGAACAAGCCAAAGTTCTTTCGATTGTTGTGGATTAAAGATTGCTTGATATAATCCACCTAAAACACAGATGAATGCAATGAACCATATTAAAATAACAGCAGTAAGGCGGACACGAATTTTACCGTGTTCAATTATTTGTTGTCCACGTAAACCTTTTGTCGATTTCTGCGCACCAACTTGGTTTGAAATGACTGGCGGTAAAGACTTATTCATAGTTACCTCCAGACAATAATTGAAAATGGAAATAATGAACTTGTTTTGCGATAAGAAAATCTACGGCAGTAAAGCCATAATGGATATTATTAAGATCAAAAAGCGGCAACGGTTTGGTTGTGACTAATCCCTGTGGGTCAGCCCAATTAGTAAATGTAATTGTGACAACATTATCTTTAATCTCCCAAGAATATTCGGGTGCTGATTTGGGATCGGTTGTACCATTAAATATAAAAACAAAACCCATGGCAGAATCGGCAATTTTACAAGTTGTCGAGCCGACACTGCCAATAGGAATGAGAAATGTTTCGTTTAATATTATGTCTCTATTATCGAGTTTTTTCATATACTTTTCCTATTTTATTATAGGCACAAAAACAATTTTGTTTAACGTCTGGCACAATAGCGCGGCAGTTTTGTGAGCTATTCGATAGTCCCCGTGCCATGCGAGCAAAACTGTTGAGCGAGGCTCTAATCATGATGGCTTTTCTTTCCAGCGTCGCTATTGTGCCTGTTATGCGACGTTGCGCGCGCGGGGCTAAGGTGCGTAAAACCAAATGAATGCTTTTTTAGATTCATCCCATAAGTAGACCGTTCTGTCGTTTTCGTCCATTTTGTAAACGAGTTTTCCTTTGAATTCACTAACGTAGTTCTTCCAATGCTGAACTTCCAGTTCGATATGAGTTGAATCGAGACCTCTATCCGCTAGCAGGCCTCGTTGATGACTGAGAAAAAAGTCCAATCGGCGCTTATCCATATCTCGGGTTGGAATGAAATCGTCGAGAATAGATCGATTCAGTAGTGCCAAGTAAAAATCGCAATGGGATTTCAGTTGGTAATAAAGGGAGTCATTGCACCACATGACCTCCGCATTAAAGTCTTGATCGATCTGTAAGTCATCAGAGTAGATAAGTCCATCTTGTGACATGATCCTGGCGGAAACAACACAGGTATCTCCGTGGAATAATATCCTGGTGGAAACTTTCTCAAGACGACCATCTCCAGTGACATCGATGGATTCAGATTCATCGAGCAAAAGAGGTTTGTTGCTAAAGTCATCAAGAAATTTCTGAAAATCCATCAAGCGAGCCATATTCTCCTTCTTTGCCCTGAATGCTCGCGGGTGTCCATTGATTCGTAGTGTGACGGTGGTGTCCTCAAGGAAGCGTTGTTCCAATTGATTTCGGAACTGGCGCGATTCATCCTTGGAATGATTGCAAGAACTGGAGGTCAGAGCAATAATCAAAAAGATTAAGGTCAATTGTTTCATTGTGTCACAAGGGATAAATCGCGCGCGCAATGGCGCATAATGCTGCGCGGGAAAAACGAACGTGCGAGCGAACGGCTCTCCTTCTTTTGGAGAGACGATACGAGCGAGCATGGAGTTTTTCCCGATGTTCCGCGCCGTTCGCGAAGCGAAGAAGCGGAACGAGGGTGAAACCCGCGCAGCATTCCGCAGCCGTCAATGAGCGAGCGACGTTTTTCTGTCCCGCGAATTATTCGATCCATAAGAGTTCCTCTGTCTTCGCTCGCGGGACAGTCGCGAGCGAATGGCTGCGGAACGTCTCGCATAAAAATGACGTACTGTTGCGAACGATAATAAATAAATTTCTTGAGAGCAACAGTATGTTCAACATTGCAGGACGTTTGATTTAACTTTGTAAATTTCTGTTTCATTTTTATGCTTGTTAGGTGCAGTGCAAGTGCAGGTTGGTTGCATTCAACGCTTGTGTTTTCGTCACCTTGTTCCACAATCACTCAATATCGACATCAAAGAGTTTGTTAAGCACAGGAAAATAGACCAATATGGCTTGATCTTTATAGTATGATGCCGGTATGAAAAATTGGACATAGTCCTCTGTTCTAAGGTAATTAAAGA